>RFNU01000227.1 GCA_009927065.1 bacterium
TTCCTAATCCAGCACAATTCCCAAGTACGATTGATCAGGCAGCTTTATCAAACTTATCGCTTGGCTTATTAACAGAGCGGTCAACTGATAATATTCAAACTGCTTTGACAGGGTTTACTAATGTAGGATCACCAAATGCAACGCATTTTAGATTAAATGCAAACGAAATTATCAATCCTGCAACGAGCACTTCTGCCACCGCAATAACATTACAATCGACAGTGTCTGCAATTTTACAAGAAGTTGCTTTGTATTTATCATCGGTGTCATCTTCAACACAAAATTATACAGGTATTCAACAGGCTTATCAGAATTTATTAACTGCATCCACGCAGCCTCATTCAGCTTCCGCGGAAAGTCTTGCTCAAGACTCGATTATTCAATTATATGGCTATATTCCGACATTTGATTCAGTCAATAATGTTAATGGGGTTCTTGCTGCTATTTATTTAACAAGTTTATTGTCTAATGATTCACTCACGAACGATCCTTCTCGTTGGTTCTTGATGTCTAATATTAGTAATGTGCACAATGTTTACTATAGCGTTGATCCTGTCAGTCAAATTGGCTCTTATATCATGAGAAGTATGCCGATTACTGTTGATCAGTACGGCGTTTTAACAAATATCGGGACACAAGCAACTGCTTCTCAATATTCAGCAGGATTGCAAAGTGCAAAAAATTCTTATACACAATTTTTGACATCATATCAAACGCTCATTAATACCCAGCCTGCTTCAGAATATAATGCATTGCAATCTGATTATAATTTCTTTGCAACATACGCTGGTACTTTAAATGTTGGTAAACAATTTATTGCAAACGATATACAGCATTATATTCTTATTAACAATGCTGTTGGTGCCAACCCAGTGACAAATAAAGCTGGAGTGGCGTTAGCTTCATCTGTTGTTAACGCAGCAACAGATGTTTATTCATCAGCAAATCAAACCAACCCGATAACAGTAACTATTGCCCAAGATACAAACATAGCAACATATAATAGCTCAGGTGAGCCAGTATCAGGATTATTTGATAGCAACGGCAACCCTTTAACAATAAACTCATTAAGTGCTTATACGGGGCCCGTTTATAGTGCTGTTAATTTAAATGCTTCAGGCATCAATACTGGTACTGTTTTAACCACAGATCAAGTCAATGCAACATTAGTGCCATTTTATTCCAATACAGGTGTTCAGTTAACGGTAGCTGGACTAAAAACGTATCAGGCATTGCATGATGCTCAAGGGAATTCTCTTTTCGCTCAACAAGCTAAAAATATTAATGCTACTTATACGAACTGGTTAAATTACATCGATAGTGTTAATAGCGCTGTAATAACCTCAAGTGGTTTTGCATTAACTCCTTATTATGATATTGGGCATAATAAATTAACAATTAATCAGTTATTAGCTGCAACCTCAATCTATACTGCTACTGGCGCACTTTTAAATTCACAGCAATCTAACACCTTAAAAGCTCTGTATCAAACAGGATTGAATTCAGGCACTAGTCTTTTAAGTAATACTCGATTCTATGATGCACATGGATCTATTTTAAAAACAGATCAAATAGGATATCAAGAACAACTTTATGATCAGCAAAAAAATATTTATAACGATAGCATCATGCAGGCCATTATAGAGATGTATAATAAGTCCATTGTTAATCATAATGTTGCAGCGTTTAATAATTTATTAAGTATGCAAACTCCTTATTACAATAGCTCTTATGATAGATTAAATTTACAAGAACTCTTGATTACACCTGTTTTATATACAGGCACAAGCTCAACACAGGCTCTTTCCTCAACACAATCGCAACAGATTGTTAATGCCTTTGTTGATGCTATTGATGAGCGTATTGTTCCTGCATCAATGCTCGTGTCACTCAGTCCATACTCCTCAATAGCAGGGGGAGAAAAAATTAATTTTAGTGCAGCTTTAGGTGTTAATACTTTATATGATACCAATGCTAATGCTCTTACTACACAGCAAGTCACAGCGGTGCAAAATACATATGGCACACTCTTATTGACGCGTAGTATCGAAGACTTACTTTTATCTGCTGTTCCTTATTACAATGCTGCAGGTCAGCAACTCACAACGTATGGATTAATTAACGCTTCATCCGTCTATAATAGCCAAGGCGTGATGATTTATTCTGCAAGATCAAGCAATGCTTCCACACATCCAGCTTCAGCTTATATTACGCAAATACAAAATACACTGTATTCCGCTGTATTAGTGCCTGCTTACAATAGTGACAGGCAACAGCTCAATGTGGCTCAGTTAACCCAAGCTATTGCTGCTGAATCTCAGCTCTATACCGATACCACAGGACAAACAGCTTATACACCAGTTCAACTTTCCTCTATGCAAGCGGATTATTATACAGCTGCTTCAACTTCCGCATTAAATGGATTATTCCAGTCTATTCCAATATTAACTCAGTCAGGGTTTAGTAGTGTATCTCCATTATCCCTGACAGATGTCGCTGTCTATGATGGCTATGGATTTAATTTAACTATCGTAGATGCTTATAATGCTGCCCTTTTTGAGGCTAGCAATGCTTATAATTCGTTTGTTCAGCAACTTGAGAGTTATCAGCTTACTAATCCGACCTTGTTAACAACAACACAATTAGCTTATTTTGAGCAATATTTATTGTCGTCTTCTACCAACACTATGACAGCAGCTCTTTATAGTGTTGGACAAATGGACATCGCTAACTCAATTAAAGAAGTTTTTGATAACATTGCCAGTTATGCGAATTTACCAGCATCGTTACTGAATGATTTTAAGAGATATTATAACCAGGTTATTATTGCCGATAGTATTATCCATCCGATTTTGGTGATGGATGCTCATACCAAAGGAAACTTTGTTGCTGAGCAAATTGATAACAGTAACTTGACTTATATGGGTTTTTATAACTATCAAGTCAATACTGATGCACCAGTTGATGCAAGAGTTGATGCTACCGCCCAACCAGGCAGCTCATCAACAACTGTGATTAATCAAACAGCTGATCCAAACGTCTTATCCACAAACCTTCATATTACAGTTGATTTTCCAAATCAATCAGGAGCAACAGGATTAAAGAATCTTGTTGTTAAGTTACCGACAATATCGACAGCAGGCTCACCCGAAAATGAAAATTATCTTTATGATTTTCAGTGGACATTAGGCCAAGGTGCAAGTGCTGATTGGGTCTTAAATGTTGATACATTAACTTATACACCATCAGTGAATACTATTATTAGCGGTTCACAAGTCTTAACTTTTGATATACCAGTTCAATTTAATAAATATGCTTTTTATGGAGTGAATTTCGCTCAAACATTTTCATTAGCTTTACCCGCGTCTGTTATTGATGCACAAGGCAATGCCAACCAAAATGTTACTCTTATGCTGGGCAATCAAGCCATCAGTGTTCTTAGAGGGGAGAAATTGACATCCTCTAGTGTTCTTGCAGCCACAAGCAATCTAGATCAGGCGATTTATGCATTGCAAGATCCTGACGGATATTTATCGATCATTCAAGTGTATGGCGATCCTATTTCAGTGTCTTGGATTACCTCGGGCGGTCAAATTAATATTACAAGTAGCGATAGTCAATGGTTACCTCAATTGTTGACCTTAGATCATAGTGAATTGTACTTCTTGCAGCCAAATTCTGCTTATGTAGAAAATGTGAATGTTGTTGATCAAGATGGCCTGTTAGTCTCTTATCAGTCAACGAATTTGAATACTGTCTTGCCAACCAATACAGGTCTGGGATTAGACGGGTATATAGGAGGTACAACGCCTAGTACAAGCTCGACTGTTGCTAACCCATTAAAAGATGTTCCGATTGATATTACTTATGATAAAGTCTTTCATTATGGCTTTGGATTACCGTCAGATCAAGTTGTTGCATCCACAGAGTCGATGGCCACTACTATGAGCAATCCTTTAGTATCCACTGAAATGAGTTCAGGCTTGATGGGATTGAGCGATCCTTTTGGTGCAACCCAAAATGCGAATGGATACGAAAACTTATTGTCATCTTACAATAACGTAGAGTTAATGATATTCCCAACAAGTAATGCATCACTGAGTGTGAGTCCGAACGGATTTTATCGCGTCTCAGTCAACAATAGCCAGCTAGATTTATTCTTTGAGCAAATTGAAGCTATGATAGAGCAAGCTACCGTTGGTCTTACAGATGCCTCAGCCATTGCCACTGCAACAGCTAATGTCTTCAAGGGCGTTACCTTTGAAGTCACCGATACGCTGAATAATACCGATTTAAGTCTTGGTTTTATTAATGAAATAACCGGTGTTGTCAGTTCAGTGTTAAATATTTATAACTTTACTAATACTGGTAAGTCCATAACCGGTAGCGATGTACAACAATTTTATAACCAATATCAATCCTTAAGGGGTACTGATTCTGTTTATAATTCTCTGTATGTATTCTTTGCCAAAGATTACGCGGGGCAGGTTGATATTAACTTAACTGCAACAACGCAGTCTTCATCAACAAGTAGTAATGCATCAGGAAGCTTTGGTCTGATGCCTCTTCAACATCTAGAGATCCAGCCAATTGTCGACAACATCACCTCAGTCAACCATACCGTTGAGCTTAGCTATCTGACCAATAGTGCTGGACGTTTAAATGGCTTATTACAAGTGAGTATTCCTGTGACTATCGATTTAGGTGAACAAAATGGTTCGACTGACCATCTTGTGAAACTCAGATTGTCCAATTACATGAAAAACATCCCTATTAATACTATTACAGGATCGTTGCAATCTACTTCAGGATTATGGTATTTAAATGAAAATAATACAATGCTTTCTTTGAATGCTGAAAGCGCAAGTGATATTATCTTTGCACGACCCTTAGATTACTCGTCCACAGGAGTGATTACTGATAGTCTTGTATTCAATCTTGACGTTGGGCAATATTTACAGCAACTCCAAATAAATTATACTGAGCTAGATCCATCGCAACAGCAGACCTATCTGTCTAATGCACTCAATGGAATTACTTTTAATTCTCAATTAGAGGTTCTTTCAAACCTTACTGGCGATTTTAATGCCGCAAACAATTACATCTCTTCGAATCAAAATACGATTGTCACCCCAACAGGCGTATTATCGCAAGCCGGACTCATTCCAGTTGATACTATTAATATTGGATTTATTAATAGCGCTAATATTGCTCAAAATGAATCGTTAGGTACGCTGACTTTTACTCAGGTTGGCACAACAAATGTTATTCCTTCGTTAAATTTAGGTACATGGACAGGATCTTCCTCTCTAAGTCAGTATATTATTAACCAAATTAATACAGCATCCATTCCGAATCTAAGAGCGTCGTTGGATGTCAACGGAACTGATGTTATTTTGACAGGAAGTAATGATGTCAAATATGATATTAGCCATATTGCAGGTAATACAAGCAACACTTATTTTTCTTCCTTAAATTACAGTTTGTACGCCGCTGGCCATACTGACTCTCTGGATGTGTATTCCTCTGCCTTTAAGATTGGGCAACAGCCAACAAATATTGATGATGTTATTACGTTACTGCCTGTTTTGGAAAATCTTGTTGCCACCACTACAGATAGGCAAGTCGCAACTTATACCCAAAATATTATTAATGCAGTGAGAAACGCCTATCATGAAAATATTGAAATAACTATCACAAACCGCTTACAGAATAACGCCACATTAAATACGATTGTTGATTCGATTAATACTACGATGAATTCGCTTAAGATTGATTATTTGGGCATGAATGATTCTTGGGATGTTTATGCGATTAACGTGAGTGAATCAACTGCGATAACAAGAACATCAAATGGCGTCACAACAACATCAATCAGCGCCATTCCATCCTTTACCCTGAATGGAACATCCTTTAGTTTGCCAGCGCCACTGTCAAATGGGACATCCTTTAGTACCGTCACAGGTGGTTATGATATTAGCTTGTTGTCTCAATCTAATACGCTCACTGCAACAGCAAGTGCATTACCTTATCAATTAATAATGAATTATTCATTTACACCCCAGGTGGCTGCATCGAATATTGAGTATACTTATAAAGTCTATAAAGCATCAGATCCTACAGCAGTCGTCTCGCCCGCCTGGAATGTCTATCGTATTGATTTAATAGAATATGACTCAGTTCAAGATCAAACAGTCACGTTATCTAACTACTATTTGGAGGTTGACTCTGCTAGTGTAGTGCTGACGGGTGAAGGGACTAATCCGAGCGAAAGTAGCACCGTCTCGCCAGCAGGATTATACCCTCTTTTCCCGACGATGCCGACAAAGGACGAAGTGCAACAATGGACTGTTTATCAGAATCAGATTTATGAAAACATTCCCGAAACCGAAAGAACGCCTATAGTCTTACAACCAATCTATGAAATATCAAATCCTAATAGATTAGTCTCTACTCTGCAACAAGGTCAGGCATCAGCGATAACAACTCTTCTTGTTGGCACACAAAGTGTAGCGACCCCGTTACTAGAGATTTATGGAACATCATCCAGTTCCTTTGCAGTTGATGCTCCATGGCAAGCTTACTTTGCTTCAAAACAACTCTTGAACAGTGATGCATTCCAAGTGTTTGTTGACTCGGCAAATAACTTCATGGCCGAGTACAACATCATTCTTGCACAAAGTGATGCTCAAACCGGGAATCCGCAGGTTTCTAATCGTTATGAAGACGTTAATCTTTCGCCTATTTTTGAAAAAATATTGCAAGATTATGATTTAAATACATTCAATCAGTATCAATATAATATCGAACAAATTGCAAAAGAAAGTATTCTTATAGAGCTTAAAGGATTCACTTTGTCACAAGATGGATCGCCTCTTATTTTAAGTCCTGAAGAGTTTGTTGTCGCTACAACGACTTCCTCAAGCAGCTCAGACTCAAGTAGTACATCTGTAAGTACTAATGACTCTAGTTCTGCGGATGAAACCTCTTCGCTTGCTGTCACGTATCAGCTTACTGGCCCTGCATTGCTTAATGCTCTCAATACTTGGCTCAATGATAAAGCCGCTGGTAAGAACCCTGCGTACAGCGTATTGCTGGCTCCACCGAAAGGATTTTCCGGTGGATTTTCTTATAGCGTCGATTACACATCAAACGGCACAACATATAGCGCTCAACCAGAGAAACTTATTAATGTTGATCAGGTTGTCAATGGGTTCTCACAAGTTCATCCTATCGTTCTTTCCACTGATGTGAGCTTATTTAACCCATATTTGATGGCTGATGCTGGTATAACATATGTGAGCTCTATGAGTCCGGCGGAGTTTAATCAATCATTAGAAAATACCAATATAGAATCCTCAGCTGTGAATCAGAATAGTGCGTTTAATAATGCCATTCAAAATGCGAATATCTTTAAGCTTGACTCTAAAGTTTATATGATTATTAATTTCGATTTTGAAATTGATTCGCAAGCCAATCAAAATACAGTGTTGAACTTAACAATCAATTCATCCACAGCTATTCCAGATAGTAAGCCAAGTGAACCATTTGCTGAAACACAAATGTTAGAAGGTCAAAATGCTGAATCTGTTGTTAAAAACAACCCGATAGATGTTAGCCGGTTAACTGTAACTCCACCTTCTCGCGGTATTGCAGATAATGATGATTGGACCATGAGCGGCGTTAGTACTGATGAGACAGTCACTTACGCATTGTCATTAAGCGGAATGCCAGCAGGACAGTATCGTAAGCAACTTGTATTGAGTTACGATATTAATAAACTCCCTGGCTCTATTCTTTTGACACAAGACGTTCAGCAGAATAAAAATCAATTAAATGATTATTTCAATGCGTTAAGCATTGAGGTCAAAACTCAATCGACCGCTCTTCCAGCTAATACTGCACTTATTGGAACTACTGCTACCAGTTCATCCTCTAGCACTGCAATGCATGTGGATTTTGGTACAGGTAATCGTGAACCGGTCATTTATCCTGTAGCTCCAAGCACATTGACGAAAACCAGCGGTATTGATAGTGCAGTTCGCTATGAATCATCTGGATACAATACAGGGTTAGATTTTTACAATACAATTTATATGGTTGATTTGGCACCAGCATTTGAGCAAGTAAGAGCTTATGCCTACGATCAAAATGGCTATTTACGCTCAAACATTTGGAATAATTTAGAAGTTGTTTTAACTGTGGCTGCAGGACAAGAGTATTATGCTGGTCAAACTTATATTCCAAAACTTGTAGGACATTCGGATCTCTTTGAGTTAATCAACCCAAGTAGCTCTCAGTCTAGCGGGGGTGTTCAATCTGTACCAAGTGCCGCTCAACTATCAAGCTCGATCAACTATGTCCTTTCGGGCGCATCTTTAGAAAGTATGTTCGTTAACTGGACGGCGCAAACTTATAATATCGACTCAGCGCAACAAAGGGCTTTTATTAATCAAGAAAATATTGTTTCAATGGCTAAGTCAAATTCATCACAGGCTGGAGGCAATCAAGCACTTGTTGACTTAACAACAGATATTCAAAATTTACAATCTGAAATCAATCAAGAAAATCAGGCAATATTAGCGACGCAAGCTCAAGTGCAATCACTGAATGGCCAGCTTCAGACGCAGCTTAATACATTTACCAGTAGCTATAATAGCAAGCTTGCAACAGATAGTGGCGCGTTCAATATCAACAATAGGCTGAATGCTGATTATACATCATATTATCAAGCGGCAAATAGTTATTATGTCGTTCAACAGATGCTAGGGCAGTTAGGCCAAGCTACAGGTTCACCGACAGCTAAAGTTGCTTTTGGAGATGGTACTACAAAAACTTATCAAGACTTCTTTAATAGCAATCCATTAGTCATTACTCAAGGAGTCTCTTCCACAAGTTCTAATGCAACGATTTCAACAGTCAATAGCATTTCTAAAGCAATTGCAGGTCTTAATTTGACGTCGATGTGTGCTTTTGATCGCAGTGTCTTTTTTGATAGCAACGGATTGACTCGCGATGCTTATCTGAATGGAACTCAGATCGTTGCAAAAGGCCAAACTTCATTGCCTGTTGCTATTAGTGCTGCTGGATTCTTAAGTAATAGCTCAACACAGCAACAATACATTTTAACTAATAATTATTTTATTATTATTAACACGAATGGGGCTGTTGATGCGGTCAATAACACAGGAATAAGAAATAGTTCTGGTACAGCCGTGAGTTTGACGTTGGATGCGCCTGCAAGTTCAACTGCAATCATGCCAGTAAACGTTGGTTATCATTCAGTTTATAAGTACATCAGTCCTGGTAAGACAGCAGCAAATAATGATCATCTGAATATTGCGCAGTTGACTAAAGATCCAAATATTGGGCTGATTTTAGATGGTATTGATTATAAAGCCATGGTTTTTGAAACCAATTTAAATGGACACGGCACAAGTAACGCATTTGTTGCTGGTATTGATGATTCAATGTATCTTCTTGATGGATATACTGCATCAATATTAGGGTATTTCAATAGTCAGGTGGCACAAATTTCTAATGGAGTGAGCAGAGGTTATTTTTATAATCAAACTCCTTCTTCGCAAATAAATTATTTACAAAACTCATCGCTGACAAGTCCGTATGTGACCGCTCTTGATGGTATGATGCTAAAAGACAGCGCTGTTGTAGCCACAGTAGGTTTTGGCATAGAAAACTTCATCGCTTATGGCAATAACCTTGGTCTCAATTACAGCAATAGTACTGCAACTACAGCTGATTATTTGATGAGTAATACTAGTACTGCTCCCAACGCAGAGGAACAAATTGTTAATGTCAATAATGGCAAACTTACTGTTAATGTTGTTCTGCCCGCAGCCATGAGCAGTGGTGTTAATGGACTGAGCATCGCTAGCTTACTGCAACAAAACTTTAATTTAACGTCAGATCAAATAGCTCTGATCGATAATATTAAAGTCACAACTCATAGTAGTGCTGCAACATACACAGCAACAACAAAGCCCTCTGTAACTGCAGCGACTTATACTAACGATCAAACAAACGCGTTTAGTACGAGCGCTAGTATTAGAGCGAACTCTGCGATAGACAAAGTAACCTTTACTTTTAAATCTATCCCTTCTATGCAAACAATAGAACTTGGCCATCAATTGGCGGGTTATAATTTTGGTGGATTGGCAACGAACTTAAATACAGCGGTCAGTGATACACCAGTGCAATCAACCGCATCAAATGCACCCTTTAATGTGAGCGACACTATCTATAGCACTCAATCTTTTAATACTGACGTGATTGGCAACACCAATTTTGCTAATTATTCAGGTAAAGTGGTTGATTACAGTAAGGGGCTGTATTTTAAAGGACCATTGACGACATCATCAATTTCTACAAGTAATCTTCAGGGTGGTAGTGCCATCAAATATCTTGATGATACTTATATGTTGAATCTCTTTACATTTGCTAATCATAGTACAAATTCTTATTCTTGGGATTCTCGGGATTCTGCTCCATATGGTCGAGAGCCCGGTGTTATTAACAATGTTATCCCTTCATACATAAGCAATACTTATTATTACAATCAATATGATGTTAGGTACGAATGCCCGGCCATAATTAATAATCATGGCACACATTATGATTACACAGTGTATCAGCAAGGCTTCAATTACGCATATAACTACTACAACTCATTGAGACGATCCCCAGTTACTGTCTTTCATGATTTCACAAGTGACTCTAATACTCTTGTGGCAACTGATCAGCAAAATGCCTTGAGTCTCCAAAACTGGTTAACGGGTTCATGGCAATCACAATCCAATGCAAGTACTAACCAAAGTGCATTAAGTGCCATCACAACAGCAGCTAATACAACCTCTTATGGGACACAGGATTATGCATCAGCACTGAAAGATTTATTAGCGGCTTACAAAAACCAAAGTGGTTCTTCATCGACTCAAATCAATAACCTCTACAGTGCGCTTGCTTCCAACTTGGCTGTAACAAGCTCAAGTGCTCTTAATTATGGTTATTTTAATAAAATGAGTACGTTGTTTAATGCAGCTAATACAATGATTAATAGTTTTAGTAATTACGATACGAAGTTCAATATGGGTGGATTGAACTTAGGCGTCATCAATCCTGTCTCAACCAGCGCTACTAGCTCATGGGGTAAATTAGCAACAGGTAATATTGGTGTCTCAAGTAACATGCGCTCAGATGATAGCAGGTTGTTAAGTACGATCATCAATGGCTATAACCTCAACTCAGATAATTATAGTAATCAGGGTGATTATTCAATATACCAATATGTTCAGTCAGGTAATCGATGGTCGAATGCTGGTGGTGGTAATTGGAGATATTATGGTCCTTCAGGAGGGGTTTATAATTTTCCAGGTCAGGGTAAGATTTTATTCTTATCAGAAGCTTTGATGAACTATCAAATGAATGGATTTGGACCAAGCTATCCTTCTATTAACAACAGAAATAGTCCACCTACATCCTATCAAGCTGCACAAAATTATGCGATGGGAGGGTTGAAAAATAAAGTTGGAACAGCAGCTACCATCGTTGCTCAAGGTACTATTGTTGCAACTGATAGCCAAAGCGCCCCGAGCGGTATTAATCTTGGGTATGATTTATTTACCACAACAAAACCTTCTTTCACCAATTCATCTATTAGTAATTTAAACCAGCTGCTCTTTAATGGTGGATCGGGGAGTAAACTGCTCAATACAACCGATCTTACCACGATTAATACTACTTCTTGGGCCAATAGTACTGCATGGCGCAACCAACTCAGCGGATGGAATAATAAATCCGCCTTTACTGCCCTATCAAGTGTACCAGGGACTACAGGATTATCCTCAAGAGGATCGATGTCATGGCCATTGCTCTTATGGGATGTGGCTTATCAGATGCAAAAAGTCGATTTCATTCAGCATATTGGAGATTACAATCCTGCAAATAGCGGATCAAATAATAACCCAATGTCAGTCTATGGACAGCTTGGAGAATTAACTCGATTGGCTTATGAAGCTGAAATGGCGAGTCGATTGATGACTGGCAATACGATTAATGCAGCAAGTCCCAGTTATGGAAGCTTTTCTAACTCACTTTATGCTCGCTTAAGCACAACGCTTGGTAATAAAAATATTAATAGTAATAATGATACAGCCACGATCACGCTCACGTCATACAACCAATATCCAACACTTTATGCGTATTACTACAATTTATATAAGTTGGGTCAAGGACTTTTATCCAATCTGCAATTAGCTACAAATAATATTCAAACTGATTATAAGCAGATGGGTGTTTACGCTACTGTTAATGAAGTCAATGCAAACAATGCCTTAGAATCTCTCCTTGAGTCCTTAATGACAGGCACAACATTAGACTCAACGGGTTTGATTCAATATACAGATATTATTAACAACTTTATTAATGTTAAAAGTCAAAGCTCTATAGACAATGTTATGCAAACGATGAACACCAGTTCGTTTTATTTAGTGCAGATAGTGACGAACAACACTGTCGATGGATTGACAACCAGTTATACGAACGGATTCCAAATTGTCAGAGAAAATAGGGACGCTAGTGGCAATACCCTCTTTAACCCATTAGTGCCAACTGTCAATAGCAGCGGTAATACTTCGTACACTCAATCGCAAACAGCTATTACCTTATCTCCGTCTAGTACAATGAGCTCTGCGGCAGGGTCAATAGGTAATGTCAGCTACTACGCCGTTCGTTATCCAAATCTTGATACATTTATTACTTATGAAATTCAATATGGTTCGACGTTGTATGAATTTTATGCACAACAAGCTGTTAAAGATTTAAACATTAACAGTGGCGTGATGAATCAAGATTATGCCCCAAGTATCTTATATCAATTGGCTTATCAAAATGAGCTTTTAAATAAACAGAAAAATCAAACCCTCCCTCAATTACAACAAGATATGCTCAATAAGCAGTTAGAGTTTGATCAACTCATTATTGCTACTGGGCCTGGGTATTATGAAAGTTTGTTAGCGTTGCAAAAAGAGCAAATTAAACTTATTGATCTTGATTATTCTAAAGTTGGCCTTGAGTTGTCGCCTTATAATTTATCTCATTATGGAGTTTCTGGGGCAGTTGTTGTTAATGGGTCGCCAAGTAAATTCATGGGTGATGTCGTCATCAATACAGCACCCATTCCTAGCGGAGTGGCGCCGGCTGGATCCATTAGCCCTATTTTGACAACTGATAAAACTCCAGCAACAATGCCACAGTTGATTCTTAAGAGCTTTACGGTTGATCAGAATGACGACTCAACACTGAGTGGTCATTTCTTGATGACGTTAACAATCGATTTTTATCTGGAGAATTTATCAGGTAATGAAACGGATACGTTGTCTTTACGCCTATATTATCTTGATGAAAATGGTAATAAAGTTAATCTTCCAGTTGAACCCGTTATTAAAGCCTTAGATAGTACAGGTCAACCTCTAGATACTAATGAATGGACTGTTATTACGCAGGCTCAAACAGCTGGCGAATTATCCAGTAACCCTCAATTTATTCGTAATGCGATTGTCTTGCCACAAGATCCGTCGCAGACACAGTCTCAAGTGACATCAACACAGTTATCGAATTATCAAAAAGAATTGTCCTCCGCGCGTCACTTTACAGAAACAGTGCAGATTTCTATACCGATTTATAATGCGATTTTACCTGTAGCGATACATATGGCAGAGAATCCTTTAGCTACAAACACGATTACAGCGCAGTCTTTAGGTATTAATGCCGATGTTATTGTCGTATCCAGCCAGCAATCATCAGCGATGGATGATCCAGTGACAACCTCTTTAGCATTAACGACAGCGAATGATATTCAATATTTCCCTTTAAATTATGCCGATCCTAATAACAACTCCCTGACGATTGCCAGTGAGCAAGATTTATTTAAAGCTGTTGAGTTGAGTGCTTATGATTTAACAGAATTCTTGTTAGAACTGTACGATCGGGCCCATGTGCCAGGATATAATAACAAGAGTATTATTGAAGGTTCATCGATTAACTTTGAAACAACAGGCAATCAAATCGTTAATTATCTGATGGGCAGTCTCAATCAATTCACTGATTTTGGTGGTGTTACAAAAACGCGTGAGGTCCAAAACGCTCTTCAAAGTGGAAGTCTTGCTGGCAAAGCTCTGTTAAATATTTATGAAGCATGGCAGCCCGTTTGGTTCAACTCATCAATATCGGTTGGTTACAAATACAATCAGTATGCTAAAACTCTTTCGCAAACTCAGGCTCTGGTTGATGGATTTGCAACAGCATTATGGGCCAGCGCGTATAATGATGCCAAATTACTGGATGCTTTAAGCTCTTATTCTGCAACACAAACATTACCTAGCGTAACGACAATACCATTAGATGAAGTCACCTCTTTCTTAGAACTATCGCGCTCTACAACAGGTATCGATGTTATTCAACTATCCCTCTTTGCCAATGCTCAAACTCCTGGATCGTCGACCTTAACGTTTAGCCCTCTATTATTTGACAAGATTTTAGATAATTACAATCTTAAAGGCGTTGATATTGATTTACATCTGAACACCAATACAGACACAGAAACCTACATTAAATCCTATATCCAATCCTTTAATAGGATTTCAGCAACAACCGGGCTATGGTTAGAATATCAACCCAAAGAAAATAGCTCTAATGTTGCCGATGGCATCATCTATGTGCATCAATCTAATCCATTGACAAGTCGCAGCACAGGTGTCTATGAATGGTATTCACGTTCATTCTTTGAGGAAAATCAATTTATTCCAATATTAAGTGTTGAGTCGTTACCTCACAACCAAATCTATAGATATGCCCTTGTCAACAGTGATGGAACGCTTGGATCATTCACAAAATCTGTTAATGGTGTTGCAACTGCCTTAACGTTAACTGATGTCTATCAAAATCCAAATACATTCTATGTTATTGGGCATACCGATAGCACATCTGGAGAGCTTACTGTTGATGGCTATATAGCTTATAATGATACAAACCAAGCCTACCAAGTTGTCAAGACCACCGCTAATAACATTAACTTATCAACAGAGACAAGTTCTGGGGTTCAGATACAAACTGTTGCTCAAAGTTATCCCTTCTCAGATTTACTGACATCCGCTTATTTGGACTGGATGCATATTAAACAGTCGGGTAGTGGATTGGGAAGCTCCCCTCAAGCGCCTTCAAATCAACTTATTACCGATCTTGAATCATATACCATTTCAAGTGCCAATGAAGAATGGCTGTATTCAACAACTCCAGCATTAACACTTTATTATCAATTCAAAGATAAAACGAAGTTCTTAAATACTGACAGTGATACTGGTATTTTGACGCAATATGTTAATAGCGGTAATGTTGTTGCCAACACACCTGCCGCCACTTTCTTTAAATACTATGATTTAAAAGATGAATTAACAGCGATGCAGGATGGACTGAATACTAGCTTCGGCGCGCTTGATACATGGAAAAATACACAGTATTATTACTTGAATGTTCCAGCAGAAAATCCAGCGCAGTATACAAAGATCTATTTTATGCCTCAATATGGATCGGATGCTGATTTTGTTATATCAGGTTCTCAAATGTTCAGCGGAGATGCGCAACCAACAGCAATACCTTCTAAAGTCTTTGTGGTGAGCATTCAACCTGACTCTACGCTGAGCACCGCGACGTCTATTGATATTCGCAATCAGTATCCTTATGAGAACTCCAGCATCGATCCTAACGTGTTTTTGGCGCCAAGAGGAACATTAACTTTAAATACGACAATAGATTACAACAACCATAACCCTTACAATGTTCGTCATTTGACGTTAGCTTTTGGGGTCAACTCGACAACATCAGCAGGAACAACTGTTTACAATCCTTATGATATTGAAATGGTTCCGAGAAGTTCAAAGGCAGACTGGGTGTACAAGAACTTCAATCCGTTACAATCATTATCGCAATCCATAAGTAGTGAAGCGCTAGCACAGCCAGGGGCTCGATCATCTTATGTTGCTCCTCAATTTAATGTGCCAGCATCTACTACAGTCACCCCAGCCACGAAGATATCTTTAGGATTTAGTGCAGCCTCTCCTGCAATGGTGAACAAGGGAGGTTTTGATTTTACGCCTGGTAGCTTGGGCGGCGTAATCGATTCATTCACAACCAATGATACGTTAAGATTCTTGACAAGTGGTGGATTTTTCGTTTTTGACAATCAGGCGCAAGTTAAACGTAATGGTGGTACGGCTACTCGATATATACAGAGTCAACCCTTTACGATCACTCCAAGTACAGGAACAATAAGCACGGTCACCTTCACTGGAAATAATACAGGCACTCTTTATATTCCATCAAGTCAAACCGTATCATTTAATGATAATGGTGCTGTAACCCAAAGAACTGGTGGTAGTGTCAGTTTGAGCACGGGAGACACTGTAACTTTTGATAGTGGTGAGATGTTTATTCCGTTAAACGCAGATGGTAGCTCATCGACTGTAGCACTAAGCAATGGCTCACAACTGAACCTTCCAGCAAATTTATTGACTCGCTTACCCCAAGGTGGAACGATTAAGTTTACAAATATTACAAATGGAACGAGCAGTCTTGACACGAATAATAATGCATTTGTCTATTTTGGAGCCGGTGGTCAAGCAGTCACCATAACAACTTCTAGTAAGAATAATGCGAATGGTCGTTACTTAGCCTTGAATAATGCCGATCAGATTAACTTTGGCAGTGCAACAGGTTCACATATTTTTGGAATCTCATCAACTGGGACATTAACAGGTAGGTTGTCAGGGACATCGAATCAATTTGGTCGAAACGATACGTCCACTAGCTTCTCAGGAGGATTTACTCTTCCAAATTCAGGTGGACGTATTACAGCTAATGGTCTTGGTGACTACAAAATAGTAACAAGTGGTTCTGCTCAATCATTGGCCTTAACAGTGTCCAGCGCAAGTAATCCTGCAAAGCTTTATCTTAATAACAGAGATGCACTAAGCTATGATTCCAGTTTTAACTTCAACAACCAAAGCACTACTAGCCCATTAACCTTTGACATAACAGGTACAGCAGCGGGTTTGCCATTGACACTGCCTTCTTTAGCAACACTGACAGCTAAGGCAGACTCATCAGTGATGAAATTCGCTGGAGCATCGAGTAGATTTGAGATTAACAAGAGCTCATCGCCCCAAAGCCTTGTATTCTCACCAGCCAATGCTCAGAGCGCATTAACGATGAATACTAACGATACTCTTGTTTTACGCAATACTTACGGCTTTCAGACAACAAGCAATTCTAAACAATTCTCATTGGATTCATCAAGTTACAGGATAACACTGCCTGCATTAAGTGGTTCGTTAAGTTATACAGCAGGTACATTAACAGCAGCCTCTAGTGCAAGTGGATCATTAGCTATTACAGGGCAGTTGAATTATACACCATCATCAACGTCAACAAGAACGTTGACTCTTAATGCCCAAGATACTATCAGTCTTCCTGCAAATTACACATTGAACACAACAAGTGCATCGTCGACGTTAAGCTTCTCACAACATAATTATACCGCTGGCGTTAAAGGTGGGAGCACTGTCACTATTAATGGTCTTGCTAGTGCAGCAGGGACAGCGACTGTTCCTGCAAGCTCCTCGAGTGCACAAATCGTCACCTTAACTCCATCGAGCACGAATGCTCGATCATTAAGTGTTGGTAATGGTGATAAGATTATTCTTAAAAATCTGAACAATGCTTTTACAGACAATACTGCTGCAAGTCTGAGCTTAGATTCCAATACTTATAAAATCACTTTGCCCTATGGTGGATCAACGACAGCACAAGCTCAAGCAGTCACAGTCACCTCGGCAACAGCATACACGTTTAAGAATACTGGCACAGTAGCAGTCACTAATCAAACAGTGACAATACCATTAACTTCAACCGATAAGACGTTAAGCGTTTGCGCTAGTGATACGCTGACTACTCCCTATAATAGTACGCTGACGGCAACAGGTGCTTATACTGTCACTGTGAATGCCGCTGTTTCGTCTGTTGTGTTGACGGGGGCATTTACCTTGCAGAGAGGAACAGGGACGACTACATATGCAAATGGTCAAACTTTGAGCCTTCAAGCCAATGATATTATAAGGTTTACAGGATCAGGTGGCGGCTCAATGAAGTCTAATACATCAAATACTTCTTTAAACGTTAGAATAGGAACTACGGGCAATTACAAGATCAATGGTAGCACATCCACGAATGCAACATTAGTGGTTGCATCAGGGAATGTTGATGGGATTGCGGTTAATAATGGCGACTTGTTGACGTTCAGTACTGGTAAATTTGGTAACTATTCTGGTAGTGCACTATTAGAATTTACGACAAAAAATGAAACGATGATCATGCCATCAGGCACAAAAATCACCTTAGATTCTTATGCTACTGGCCAAACTAGCGGAACTATCACTAGTAATACAGCGAGCAATAGTATCACTCTTGCTCAAGCATCAAATGTCGATGTGTCTATTAAGGCAGGCAGCTCCGTAGCATTTAATTTAAATGGCACAAGTGATGCTTTATCGTTGACCACACCCGGAACAACAAGTACAACAAATGCATTATCTTTAACGCTTAATGGAGTATCCGCTAGATTACCAGAAAGCTCTATCTCTACGAGTGCGACGAGCAATCGAACCATTACTGTTTCAAGCAATACAACAGGATTGGATCTCAGTAATACTGGTACTGTTGGATTAACTATTTCTACTAGCCATAGTGGGTATAATAGTACAGTGACTATTGCCGGCAATGATCAACTTGCACCTATAGCTTCAAATGTATTAGGATTAGCTAATACCTCATCGGTCTCTGCGCTAGAGTTGACACATAGCGGCAGCGCGATGACATTAACCTTGCCGACTAACACAACAGTAACATCTACTAGCTCTGCTGGTGGAACAGTGACGATCAATTCAACAACTGCTGGCATTACTCTAAATCAAGCAGGAGCTGTGGATTTGTCTATTGCAGCTAGTACTAGCAATACCAGCAGTATCGCATTAGGAAGTTCAAGCGCTAGCAATCCCGACCAGTTAACATTAAATACGAATTCTGGTTTGAAGCTCCAATCTACAGCGTCCGTTTTGTTGGATGATCATAATTATAGTATGAGCACTCCTGCATCTAACACGCAAAATATAACTCTAGGAAGTGGTGGTACTGTAACGATCACCTCACCAAGCACTGTGGGTATCAGCTCAGCAGAAACATTAAATTTAAGTATTGCTAACGCTAACGCCTCTTATATGACTTTGCATGCTAATGATATTATGAACTTTACCAATGCAGCTCAATTCCAAATAAAAAGCAATGATGCAACAACTAAGCCATTATTTACAACAAATACAGACTCAATAACGATTCTTCCTTCAGGTTCTCCGTCAAGTCTTTATATGAATGCTCCTGGAGCTAATTTCACAGCGAGTGGATCTGTTAATTTCTGGCTATCACCCAGCGATACAGCATATTTATCTATTGCTAGCTCAAACACGAGCGATCTGGCATCTCTTGAATATAATGACGCAGTAACATTGACTAACACTAATGCTGTTGTCACAACAGATCCTAATACACTAGGACTATCCTTTATTGCAACAGATGCCCGATCCCAAGTGACTTTGCCTTCAGCACAACCTATTACCGTCAATGCTAATGATACTATTCAATTAAGTAATTTGACCCCAGGAAATACAGGTATCTTGATCCCAGGATCAACAAATGGACAACAAATAACATTAACAAGCTCCGTATCAGCTAATTCACATTCATTATATATGAACCCTAATGCAGCGTTGGCATTAGCTGATCAGACGGCAACACTGAACACATCAACTGCACAGCTCTTTAGCATTAACCCGATGCAGGTTAAGTTAAGTCCAACTGCGCAGCCTATTGCGGCCAATACAGCCTTACAAATCCGTGATAGCACGAGCTTGACTGTTACAAACACTTCTGGCTCCACAATGACTATTACCGTGATACCAGGTAGTGCAAGTACTTCTAGTAATGTTTATACAGTACTGGCTAATGCCACTCAAGTATTGCCCTTGGTCAGTTATGACACAGTTCTTATTTCTGGCTTAGCTAACATTAGCTCAAGCGTGACTACAATGGCAACAGCATACCCTTCTGGGGCAAGAGATATTGGTATTGCGTTAAGTAGTAGTGCGGCATCACCAATAGCATTACCAGCTGGCGGTGTCATTAGATCTAATAGCACAACGAGAATCACTTTCGAAAAACCTACAACCACACTGGATGTGAATGAAGGCGAGCAAATAGCTTTTGGTTTGAACGGATCATTTACAACAGTCACAGATATTGATGTGACCGTCAGCAAGTCTGGTCAAGACTCTTATCAAATGCTTGCGAAAGCATCTGACGGACAAACAAGTATTCCAAGCGGAGGGCTTGTTACGTTTAATCAGCCAGGAAGAATAACAGTGAATACGGGGGGCGCGCTACCAGTTACAACATCAGCTACTTCAACATTTAATGGAAACTCCATTGACTTAAGTAGTAATGGATCCTTAATCTTATTCCCAGGATATCAGTTTACCCCAACAACTACAGCTTTTACTCTTACACTCGGAGGGTTAACGTCTGCCACTCAAACTTATGGATATAATCAAACATCACCAAAAAATCTATTGAATGGTTATGTTTATAGTAGTAGCGCAACAACATCAAATGGTATTGTCAATGGTATTTTGACTAACAATATTGTTCTTGAAATAGAACAAGCAGGTTCGGCTAAACCCTATGTTATTGAATTAGCAGCTGGTTTAACAGTAAGTAGCGCTGTCGATCTTATCAATCAATATAGCCCGCTGACTGGAGTATATGCGTTGTTGCCAACAGGTTCGGTAGCGTCATTTGGGGATATCTTTACAACGATTGACCCTACAGCGCCAGATGCAATCTCATTGATAAGTATTTATGTTTATGATGCTAATAATAAAGCAACGCCATTTAGCTATATTGGTGCTAATACGATTCCTACCTCTCACTATTTTGAAGTTAGCCCGGCACCATCGCCAAACTATTTAGTTTACACTAAAGATTTCTTGGATGGATTTGGCGCTCAGCTTTATGCAGATACATTACAGCTTTCTTATAATCTTGAGTCGGTGGCTGCCGCTTCAAATCCTAACGCTGTCACAAATCTTGGATTTAGCAATATTAATTTAATATCCGTTTCTCATGGACAAAATGCTGATTTAGCACCAGGAATTACTTCGAATAATCCAACAGTGGGTATGATCGCTGATAGCATCAATCCTCAAAATATTGTCGCAATTTCTGGCTCGGATTATTATCAGGTAGGCCAAAGGAATTTCGATAAATTGTATACTTATTCAACATATTCATCCTCGTATTCAACTGTTAGTCCTCAATTAACTTCGAATGCAAACTATTTACGTGATGTTGGTGCTGGCACCGCAACCTATCAACGTTACAATGCTTTTGTTTACACAAATAATATTGATATTAATTCAAGCACTTCAACTGTTACCGCCGGTGCTTATGGTGGTACAGATATTATGTTTACAAGCACTCGTGCTTCTACTACTAGTGACTGGGGGATCAATGTTCTTGAATATTATACCCCAGCAGCAACAAGTAACCTGTCTACTAACAGAAAAGCTTTTACTTCTGCATCATATAATGCAACAGCATCAGTCAGTTATATTGGTTCTGCAAAAAACTTTGATTATCTTGTTGGAACATCAGCTGGAGATTATTTATACGTTGCTCGTGGTGAAAAATCTGGTTATGCCAATCAACCATTACCCATCACGATACAAACAGATTTCACAAGTTTAACTGATTTATCGAATTTACAAACATTCCAAGTTCGTGATGTTGTGATTGGTACAGCAGGAAATAATCATATTTATGCCCATAACCCCTTAGTGCCTTTAGCTGCAGACAATACCTTAGCTGGAGCTAATGATTATGATAGCAATGCCGGATCATTAATCATTCCAGGTCCAGGAAATAATGATATTTATAGCGGTCATGGCAGTAATATTATGCTTCTAGGAAATATTACTGGAATGCAAGGTATTCAATTTTTGACCGGTAGTGATAGTCAGTTAAAGCCAGTTAATGTCACTGCCGGTGAAGCCTTAACAACAACAGGATCATTCTTTAGATTGACCCAAGTCTCTACCACTGGTGTGACAACAGATACCACCACGACGACAACTTCTGGCAGCACAACAACCGCATCATCGGGCTCGACTATATCTTCTACAACTAGTGCATTACCTTTAGCCTTTAATGCAGCTAAGCTGACCAATCCAGGGATAGCAGCTCCCCTCACAGCAGGCGGAGTAGATGTTATTCACTATTCTCTCGATACGGTGGTTGCTGATTTAGCGGCAGATAGAGATATTATCTATTTCTTCAAGGCTCCTGATAAAATTGATTTAAGTCTTCTTCTCGATCAGTTAGGAGTTGTGGCTGAAGATAGAGCGGTATTCTCTAGCAATAATGCTACTGGTGTTATTTATGTTGAAGATATATCAAGCTCTCCATACTTTCATCCATTAGCGAACAGTGGGGATTCAATGGCAACAAGTGTCAGTATTCACTATGAAGGCCATATTTACTACATTGCTGATATTTATGGTATGTCGCCAGCGGATTTCCAAGCTGTTACTGGACAAGGAAACACCGCGTCTAATTTCTTTATCCTTGGCTAAAAAGACACTCCTCTTTTATAGCAATACCTCTAGCTCTCGCTTAGAGGTATTGTCTAGCACTATCGTTCACAAAAAATGTTTGATTCCATTGTTGATTGCTGATTGCACAAATCTGTGTTTGGCTTAAAAAGTTTTAACAAAGTTAATATGATGAATAATTTTATGGAAAATATGTTCTATATGTTTGTAAATAAATTTTATGAGAAGAGGTCTGCTCATGCGTGCACATCAAGCAAAGATTCAAAGTATTATAGAATCGTTAGAGGGTATTGACTCTCAAAGAGAATCAACGAATGGTTTGTATAGCGATCTGACACGTTTACATGAAACATTTTTATATGGATCTTTTATAGATGAGTTTATAGCAGAAAACCCATCAGCAACAGCCGCTTTTTATGCCGAGGTTGGCTTGAGTTACATTAATGATTATTTAAGGATGATCGAAAAACATGGCGCTGCTTTGACTGAACATCTTTCTGGTTTGCAACAGGTACTGAAAGAACAAGATGACCTGTTAAAAGCCGAGAATGTGGACGATCAAGTGCGAAAGCAAATTTTAGAAAAATCATTAAAAGAGTATTTTCATCGTAAAAAAACGCTTACAGCGAGATTGATTGATCTTTTTACTCAGGTATCATTTGCATTTTCTCAGCTTATGCAAGATGTTATTCATTTCATACCAAACACGATAAAAGATAGTCTTGTGCAGGCCAGTACTCCTTTTTTTGGAATGACCTTTAAAAAAGAACAGAGCCAACAGCCTACAATAGTGATATCGATGCACGAGTGGTTATACAATATGATTGCTCCAGCACAACCTCATACAATTGCTGAAACAATCAACACAATGACTCATCAAGCTCAAGAAGCAAAAGAACAGTATTTGAAAATCAAGGAGCAAGCTATTCCTTCTAGTCAACTATCTGTTAAAGGAGTTTTCTATTTGAGTGCTTTAGGAAATATTATTGGGCATTTCTTTAGAAACTTATCAGTCTCATTACAACATTCAGCACGTGAAATCAAACAAAAAATAGCTAATAAACTCTTAATATTAGCACTTCATTACAATAATCTTCATATGGTTAATCACCTTATTAAAAAACAGGGTGCTAATCCAAATATACAAGGTCCACATGGCATGACCCCCTTAATGGAAGCGATTAAAGGTCATGATGATCAGATGGTTAAGTTTTTGTTAAGTGTAAAAGCTGATCCTGATATTCAGGATCATGATGGCCATACAGCACTTCACTATGCTGTTGACAGTCAAAAGAATGAGTATATATTAAAACTTCTTTTGGAGTGTCGTGCTGATCCTGATAGAGCAAATCAGTGCGGAAGAACAGCACTGCATGCGGCAGTTGAAAAACAGCATAGTTCACTTGTTAAGTTATTACTGCAGTATGGCGCGAATCCCAATCTTAAGGATGATCAGGGACATACCGTGATTGATGATCTACCAGCATTAAAAGATCTTGTTGTTGATGCGGCAAGCAAACAGATCAGAACAACAGATTCTACTTTAGAAGAAAGAAAGCTTCCTCTGGTATTAACTAGCTCATCAACTTCAGGTGCAAACAGTAGTAAGCCTCTATCTAGAAAGTAGAGGCATCATCAGACCGTGTGTTGATGGGTGGGTCATTCGCTAAAGAGGTTGCACTCTATTGCATCGAGCATTTGCGAGCAATCATTTTGGAGAAGGTAGGACAAGACAGTAACAAGTCAACTGAGCGCCAGAGAATTAAGGAGTTTCATTGATGAGCAGTGCTAAATTTTTGAAAGCAGTTGGATGATCATTTTTGTGGATAAAGTCTAAGGCAAGCTTAGCACTCTCAAAAGGCGATATAAATGATGTATCAATAGTAAAATCATAAGTTCTTAAGCCATCATGGACACGCAAGATTTGATCATGAACAATGCCTATGGGCTTATCTAAACGCAAGTGTTCGCGTTTTTGCATCATAACTAATTCACAAACGATAGCGATAAAATACACAGTATGGTCTTTTAATGCATTGATGTAAGCTTTTAACTTATGATCACCCAGCAAGACTTCATCAATAATCATATTATTACCTGCATGAGCAAGAATGTTTGCAATAGCAGGCATTTGATCAAAGACTTCTGCGCCTAACGGTCCCATATCCATGGTCAATGTTGAGCCAAAAGAATTGTAGTCTTTTTTAAAGCTCAAATAACCATCATGACTTTTAGAGGTTAAGTGAGTGTATTGTTCCGGAAGCATGTCCATAAAAGTATCGAGACCAAAACGCAGCCATGGTTTGTGATCTAAATACTGTATCGCGCGTGCTACAGTTGTTTTACCGCTTGAGGCGCATCCATTCAGAAAGATAATCGTGCTCATGAATGTTTTGAATCAAAAATTTACTCTTTCAATCTATCATGCTCAACAGTCTTTTCAAAGAATTTTGGAGAGATCTAGCTCAAATTGTCAATTTGAGTAATTTATTATACCTTGTGATAAACTTAAAAAAAAATTCAGATTAAGCATGAGTTGGTTTCATAAATTTATTCCGGCAAGTATTAAGTTGCACGCTTTTTCTAAAAAAGAGATCCCCGAAGGATTATGGGATAAATGTCCTTCTTGTGAAACAGTACTCTTTAAGCCAGAGCTTGATCGTGTGTTACGAGTATGCCCCCAGTGTTCTTATCATTGGCCTCTTTCTGCCGCATTACGCTTAGCTCAGTTGCTCGATAGCGTCGATGAATTGATTGGTGAGGAAATTACTTCAATCGATCGACTCAATTTTAAAGACACAAAACGTTATAAAGAACGCTTGCAACAAGCTCACAAACATTCAACAAGCTCCGAGTCTCTCGTTGTTCAACGTGGAAAAATTGATTCACTCCCTGTTGTGATTGCTTGTTTTGATTTTGATTTTATAGGAGGATCGCTTGGAACTGTGGCTGGCGAGCGTTTTGTGCGAGCTGTTAATGCTGCGATTAAACACGGTTGCCCGTTGATTTGTGTGGCAACAAGTGGTGGCGCACGTATGCAAGAGTCGCTCTTTTCATTAATGCAGATGACAAAAACAGCCGCCGCCCTTCAAAAGCTTAGCGAAGTAAGCCTTCCTTATATCGTTGTCTTAGCATCACCATGTATGGGAGGTGTCTCTGCGTCATTAGCCATGCTTGGCGATCTTCATCTTGCTGAACCTGATGCTTTGATAGGTTTTGCCGGTCCACGTGTGATTGAGCAAACAGTCCGTGAAAAACTGCCTCCTGGCTTTCAAAAAAGTGAATTTTTGCTCGAAAAAGGTGCTATCGATATGGTTGTTCATCGTCACGATCTCAAAAACACATTACATAGGTTGCTCAGGCATTTATTAGCGTATAAAGGACATTCTTAATGGGTATTTTTGATGTTATCTGTTTTGCTTTA
>RFNU01000237.1 GCA_009927065.1 bacterium
GAACCGACTTATTATACCACCGATCTACCAGATCATTCGGATTATATAAATGCAAATAATTCGTGGAAACTAATTACCGAAAATAATGATATTATTCGCGCAAATATTTGTAAAAAGAAACACATCAATATAACCTGTATGCATTTATTTTACGAATCATTTTACAATAAATTGTTCTCTATATTTCCAGAAACAAAGAAACTATTCAAAAATAATATTCATCATCAAGGAAATATGCTGTTGCAAATGATTACTATTTTATTAGAATATTATTACAATAAAGATATTCTAAAAAAACTAACATCCTTAGTAGAAATGCATATATCGTTCGGACTTAAATCCTATCATTTTTACATTGCAGGCGATATTTTATTATACTCCCTTGATTCAGTATTTATGGATTATTTTACAATCGAATATTATGACGCTTGGAGAAAACTTTATTCTTCCATGTTGCAAATTATTATTCCAATTATCAAAAAAAATGAAAGCGCGACTTTTGGCAAAGAAACAAATAAACTAATCAGTCAGTATTCTTATATTTATGAAGCTGCTGCCGACGACCCCCACGACGAAACCCCCGAAAAACAATACGAAAGATATAATACGAGCGATCTTATCGAAGATATTATGCATCCTGTTAGAACAAAAACTTTTGTTTTTCAGACAATCAAAAAGAATACATCTTCCGCCGCCGCCGCCGCCGCAAGTTCAGACAAATCGGGGATTATATGCGAACCAAAAGATATATTTTCACCAAATGTATCCTTTATAGAACCCACCATTATTTGAATCTTGGCCCAATTACCCATCCGACTAATGCAATACGCCGGCCCTTTGTAACCGGCTGGACCTCATGCAATGTTTGTGAATGAAATGCGGTCATAACGCCCTGATCTTTTTTGGCAACAACTGGTGTATTACTATAATGCAATAATAAATCGCCTCCTTCATACTCTTTTGGATCCGTTAATTGAACGCTAAAACTCAGTTTGCGTGTACCAAAACTTTCATACATAGTATCTACATGTTTATCATAAAACCCTCCTTCTTCATATACCGTATATTGTATCTCTTTAATCGCAGTTAAATCGTAATTGAAAAACTTGTCATTCACTAAATTCACCACATAACAACAACGCTCAAAAATCCATTTTGTTTCTTCAGTTGCGGTCAAAAAACAAATGTCGCTATTTCGCACTTTTTCATTTAATATATTTTTGTCAATGACCGCTTTTTCCATTTTCAATTTGTCGCCAATTTCTATGATTTTTTTGCATTCTTCTGGGGAAAATGCACCGTTCCAACACCAGTTCTCCACAGTATCGCTTTTCAAAAACCACATAGACATTTTTAATTATTCTATATTTGTTATTCTATATACACAACCATTGTATCTATATCTGTATCTATTTATCTATTATTGAGTCTGGAACGGCCGTCTGCGTCTGGACTTATGCTCGGCATCAGCCGCCCCCGGGGGCGGGCGGGGGGAGCACGAATGGCAATCAAAGACTCGGTATAAATAGCGGCGATTGATGAACTTCTTCACTCCTCTGTTTCTCTAAAACATCCACAGTTATACTTCCCGAAATCTTGTCTGGTTTGTATGTATCGGGTGGGGTCTGAATAAACTTGGAATCGTCGTGAATACTCACATAATTATATAATGGACGCCGAATACTCGTACCCTTGGCACTCAATTCTTCTGGTGTCATATTGTACATAGTATAATTCTCACTTATTATGTTTGTTCCCCCCGAACCACCAAGCTGGTTTATTGCAAATCCCATAGGTTCTCCATTTCCCAATTCCGCTTTAATAATTTTTTCACGCACAATAGGTTCGTAATATTTCATAATATCGTCGCCCAAGATCAATTGGTAGTTTTTATTCACCAACAAAAGTGAGGGAACACTATGTATATTTGGTGGCAATATTACACTACTACCGTTCTCAAGTGCAATTTTTGTTTGATTTGTTTTTTTATCGTGGAATCGTTTATCGATACATATAAAACTTATTTTATCGGTTAGATTACCCTTTACTAAAAACTGGAGAATTTTTTGCGAATGTTTGCAATAATTGGAGTAATAAAAAATATCCATCGTTTGTATATTTTTTATTCGAATATTATTGGTTTTTTTTGGACGCATCGCGGTGACGGACGCCGCCTAATATGTGGTATTACCACACATAGAATATAATAAACGATTCTGGAAATAGAACACAAAATAACCTAAACATACCATAAACATTTGGAAATAAAATTTGCTACTTTGTTTCTTAGAAACTGCCATCATTAAAAAGGCGATTACTGCAATTGTAAAAAGTACGAATCCAAATACAGACAAATAAAAAAACCAATTACAATAAAACTTACTCATAGGGCCAAATAATTGATGCACTAAATCTTCAGACATATGATATTGATATATTGTATCTATATAAATAAAAAACATTTTATAGTGTATATAGTGGCTGCCAACAAATGGATGACGAACAAATCTGGAAAATAATTCATTCGTATTTCGAAGATAATCCACAATGTTTAGTTAGTCATCATATTGATTCCTATAATGATTTTTTTCAAAAAGGCATTTTCCAGATTTTTAAAGAAAAAAACCCAGTTACCATAACATCAAACTACGACGAGAACTTGGGTGATTTTAGAAACCAGTGTCATTTATATATGGGTGGTAAAGATGGATCCAAAATATATTTCGGAAAACCGGTCATATATGATGACAATGATAAACAATCAAATAGTTCAGATCTTATGGGCGCACATTACATGTTTCCGAACGAAGCAAGACTTCGTAATATGACATATGGTATGACAATTCATTATGATATTGATGTAGAATTTGTCAATATATTGGCTCCCGGAGAACAGCCCGCAATAGTAGTCGAAGAAATCGAAAAAAGGGCGGATATGTCTACGAAAAAACCGGCGAACATGATGAAAAGGAGAGCGATTATACGGTTCCAAAAGAATTCCAAAACTACAAAGCCGGTGGGGCGGCGGAGGATTCGGACTCGGATGAGGAGGAACGAAGTTCCGAAGTCAAAAAAGGCGGTGCTCCTAAAAAACCGCGCGCGGTGCGTCCCGCCAAAAAAATACGCGAAAAACGCGCCATTAAACCCTTCCAAATGAGCCCGGTTGCGGCAGCAGAACTCCGCGAAGCCATTGAAAAATCCATGACTGGTCCAAATACACAAACACGCACTATTACTATTGAAAATGTCTATCTAGGCAAATTCCCCATTATGTTACAATCCAATTTTTGTATATTGCATGGACTCGATTTACATACACGCCATACTATGGGCGAATGTCGTAATGATATAGG
>RFNU01000058.1 GCA_009927065.1 bacterium
CTTGATCGTAGGTGGATCCATGAACACCTTGTATGCGAGTGGTAGTATGATGGCCCTTGGTAATTTGATTATAAATTCCACCACACCCGCAACCTCGGTAACCACTGGTGCATTACAAGTATCAGGGGGTGCCGGTGTGGGTGGCAATCTTTATGTGGGAAATACTTTTCTAGCAAAGAATTATTCAGAATTGGTTAATACGAATCTTACATATTCTAGTGTTGTTAGTGGAACTCTTACAGTAGATTATAATGTTGGAACTATTTATTATATTACTGGTGTTACTGGTGCTATTACTGGATTAACAATCACCAATGTTCCAGCTATTGCTGGTACAAACCAAAGTTATACATTCACATTTATACTTTATAATTCAATAAGTGGCATAACTATTACTAATTATATAAATCCAACTACAATAACAATTAATTCAATTGGGAGTATACCATTTAGAGGTGTTTCAAATATAGCAGGTAATTTATCGGCACTATCTCCACTATATATTGTTCAAAGTGTGAATATTATTGTATTAAATGGAGTTATAAGTACATCTACACCAGTATTTACAAGTGCAATTGCATATTAGCGATGTGTTCGAATATGTGGTTGCCAATATACACCCTTGAAGAATTCAATCCGTATAGCGCATGAATTCTCGACTTTTGAGAGCTTTGCCATTCCCGCCGAATATAGTCTTATTTTGTTTGTTTTTGAGAACCCCGGGGGACCCAGTTTTATATACAAAAATAATATATACTCAAATATTTAACAAAACATGCCATATACTATCAGAAAAGTAACCAAAAAACCTTGCTATCGAGTGAAAAACAAGCGAACCAAGCGAGTTTTTGCCAAATGTACTTCCAAAAGACGCGCCAAAAAACAACTCCGTCTCTTGCGTGCCATCCAATATAACAAAGCATTCGTTCCCAATCGCCGCATCCGCCGCCCCCGTACTACTAGAAAACTCCGAAATTTGTGAGTGGCAAATAGAAAATAATACAAAAAAGTATAAATACAACCGTACTTATTTAGTATTCGGCTCAATTCGGTGATGCAACCGAGTGAAGAACAACAAAATATCATAAATCATCTCAAAAATGGCAAAAATGTGGTCGTCAATGCAGTCGCCGGTTCCGGCAAATCGACCACCATTATTTCGCTCTCCCAGCAACTTCCTACCCACCAAATATACCAAATTACCTATAATTCCATGTTGCGACACGAAATGAAGGAAAAGATCCAGCATTTAGAACTGCCGAACCTTACCATACATACATACCACTCATTGGCTGTCAAATATTACCTAGAATCCGCTCATACAGATACCGAAATACGACATATTCTTTATCACAATACCCCGCCAAGAATACTCCTTCCCACCATAGATATATTGGCCATCGATGAAGCCCAAGACATGTCGATCCTATATTTTCATTTTATGTACAAATTCATATGCGATATGGGCGAAAATCCCCCAAAACAACTCATTGTTCTCGGGGATCATCAACAAAGTTTGTATGAATTCAAAGGTGCGGACGCCAGATTTCTCACTATGGCGGACAAAATATGGGGCCGTGTATTTGCCCGAGCCCCCTTTGAACAATGTTCTCTGAGAACCTCGTATAGAATCACAACCAAAATGGCCAATTTCGTTAATAAAACTATGTTGGGTAATGAGCGTATGATAGCCCCCGCGATGGAGAACCAGTCGTATATGTGAGAAATTCGCGGTATAATATAGAAAAAACGGTTCTCTATCAAATCCAGCAACTTTTAGAATCCGGTGCAAAACCGAGCGATATTTTTATTTTGGCCGGGTCTATCAAAGGATTGAATAGCCATGTCCGCAAACTGGAGAACATTCTAGTGGAAAACAATATACCTTGTCATATACCCACCGTGGACCAAGACAAATTGGACGAACGCGTAATAAGTGGTAAAATAGTGTTCTCTACCTTTCATACTGTAAAAGGTAGACAACGAAGATATGTATTTATTGTCGGATTCGACCACAGTTATTTTCAAACAGTGGCGTTCTCTATGAATCCCAAAGAGTGTCCAAATACATTATATGTTGGATGTACACGCGCAACCGACGGATTATATCTTTTGGAATTTGACAATTATGCGTCTGATCGTCCACTCGAATTCCTCAAAATGAACCATCATGAAATGAATGCGTGCGATTTTATCCGGTTCAAAGGTATGCCACAAATCCAGTTTTATACGCCATTAGAGAAATCCCAGGATTCGAAACAGGACCGGCGATATTTGACTCCCACCAAACTCATCAAATTCATTCCAGATATTGTATTGGACGAAATCGCGCCCATTATTGACCGCATTTTTACAAAAAAACTGGCGGATAGCGGCGGCGGCGGCGGCGAAGCCGCCGAATGTGAAATCCCACATATTATACAAACCGAATACGGATACGAAGATGTAAGTGATTTGAATGGTATTGCTATACCCGCAATGTATTATGATGAAATACAGCGGCGATGGAATACGGATGCCAAGCTACCACAAGATGTTCTCTTTACGATGATAGAAGCCGCTATTGCAGAAATGCGTGAGAACGAACATTACTATTTGAAAAAAATAGTAAAATCCTTGCCGAAATCGTGTGAAACTATTGACGATTATTTGTATTTGGCGAATATTTATGTATCTATTCGAGAACGCTTATATTTCAAATTGAAACAAATAAAACGCGAAGAATATAACTGGTTGTCGCCCACCATTATAGAACAATGTCGTTCGCGTTTAGAGAACGCCATTGGACACGAATGCGAATTGGGCGAAGTTTTCACCGAAGAAATCATCATACATCATTCCCAGGAAGACGCCCATGACAAAATAGACGAATATTTGAAAATGCACCTGCTAGATACACCACTGGCCGCTATGAAATTCCGATTCACCGCAATTGTGGATTTGATCACCTCGCGAACCTTGTGGGAAATAAAATGTACTTCCAAAATTACGATAGATCATCAATTACAAGTGGCTATTTATGCATGGTTATGGCAAGTTACTGGTCGAGAACCCCGCGAATTCCGGATTTTAAACATAAAAACTGGGGAAATTTGGGAAATGGAGGCATCTTTGGAGGTTTTGACCCAAATTATGTTGGCACTTTTAAAAGGCAAATATATGAAACCACAGGATAAAACGGACGAAGAATTTTTGCGGGATGTGGCTGCCGTGGTTGCTGCGTCGTCGTCGACGCCGACACAACCGTCTTAATTCCGAATTTCATTTCCAGCCGAATCGAAGCAATAACCGTCTTGATAAGTACCCTTTGCTTCATTGCATAGTCTCAAAGTCATGCCTTCGAGCATCTTATGACGACCCCCCGAAATCCAGCCGTTTTGAATTCCCCAATCCCATACAAATTTGTGTATGAGTGTCCATACGGTGGCAAATACTAAAGCATGGGTGGCGGCAACGATGGTTTTCGAACCTTTGGGTGGGAGCGACAAAATAATCCCTGGTGTCAATATAAAGAACAAGCACGCAACGAATATAAACATAAAAAGATGCATGGCGTCAAATACTAAATGATATATTGTATGTTGATATTTTGCCGGACGCATTTCTACGGATTTGCGAGCGTATAAATATAACAATTAAAATATACAATCCTATCATATGTTTCCGATGTCAAATAACATGTCCGGAAGTGCAACTATTACAAAAACCGGTTGTAAAGGAAGATTATGTAATATTATCATAAGAAATACCGCGGTTTCTTTTATTGCGGAAAAGACAAATTTATATGTCGAATATTACGAATATGACAAAATAACCAGTTTGGGTATTCCGCTTTTTGTAGGAAAGAACATATACAAAGATATGGTATCTATTTATGATGATACCTATATGAATTTCCTTGCATATCCTCAATATGTAAATGTAAATTTAAACGACAATTTTTTTCAAACTGCGGAAATTTCAAAAATGATCTACGATTATTTTCATAGTTCACCCGTCAAAGCATCCATTGTCGATAAAAACCCATTCAGATCTCGATATAATACCAACAATGATTGTTTTGTTCATCTGCGCCTGGGAGATATTGCGCACCAACCATTTTGTCTCGGATTAAAATATTATACAAAAGCGATTGAACAAGTCGGTCCATTTGATACTTTATATATTGCATCCGATTCACCAGATCATCACCTTATAAAATCTTTGTTGGAAATGTATCCGAACCGTTCTAGACTTGTGTTAAATGACGAAGTGAGAACTATCCAGTTTGGGAGTACTTGTCGTAATATAGTATTGTCACACGGTACTTTTAGCGCAGTAATTGGATGGCTGGGATTCGATTCCAAGGTGTATTATCCGGAATATGAAACAATGTGGCATGGAGATGTGTTTTCCGTGAATCCCGATTGGCATAAAATTACGAATTATCGATGATTCCGTGGGAGGGCTCGGAGATGTGGGAGCGTCGGAGCCACGACGCAACATCTCGGAATATATTGTATATTTGATGCGGGTTTC
>RFNU01000135.1 GCA_009927065.1 bacterium
ACCTAATGAGGCAAGGATCAGTGTTGCGATAATAGAAAGATCTGAAAATATTATTTTTTCTTTACTATAATAACCCATCAGAATACATGAAGTCATAATAGAGATAAAAATCCTTGAAAGCTCATGAGGAAGATGGAAGACGTATTGGGAAAAAAGTATAATAATCAATGAAATGGATATCAAAGAAACACTAACTCCAGAGATCATCCCTTGCAAAAAATCTGCTTTTATCTGCTGATAATCTTTTTTAAAATCCGCTAATGTGAACATAGGCTCTAAAAAAATAAATCACTATTCTAAATGATAGATCATTATAGTTTTTTAGAGACATCTCCTCATAGAATAATCAACGTCATGTTCGAGAGAGTTGTCTTTGACCAGCCTGGAATAACAAGATAAACCTCTATGTAGGCTTGCGCTTTAATTCTACTTGATCGAAAAATCACGAAATACTAGTATCTTAAAACTGAGCCAGGGAACATGATCCAATAAACTGATCTCAACGTGATGTTGGATAAAAAAGGATCCAGTGGACGACGAGCGAAATGCAAGATTAATGAATCTGTGATAGAGGCAAGAGCCTGGCTGCATCTTTATTGAGAAGAGATTGAGCAGTAGCTGAGGCCTGGCTACCCACTTGTGTTTGGACAAATTCTAGATGGCGAATTCAGCAACGTTCGTTACACTAAAGATTAAGAACTCTTAAAAACGATACATGATGCTTACTCTTGAAAATCTATCATATAGTTATCCAGATAGTACTCTTATTTTAGATAACATTAACTTGCACATCCTTGCTGGCGATCGAGTGATGATTATGGGTCCTTCAGGCTGTGGGAAAACAACATTACTCAGACTGATGAGTGGTCTGCTTGTTATGCAAGAAGGCTCTCTCAAGCTCAATATCAGGGAACTGCATCAAAAATCTTTCGTTTTCCAAGATCATCAATTAGTAGATTATTTAACTGTTTTAGAAAATATCTTGCTACCCACTTGGTGCGTAGACGGGAAATTTCCAATACATCTGAAAGAGGCGGCTGACCAACTGTTATATGATTTTGGTCTGGCAGATAAAGGCAAAGCTTATCCCTGTCAACTTTCAGGCGGACAGCAACAGCGCGTTGGCATTATCAGAGCTCTGTTAGCTAAACCAGAAATTATTTTTGCAGATGAGCCTACAGGTCATCTTGATGAAGAGATGACCAGAATAACAATAAATCTTCTAGCTCATTACTGCAAAAGCAATTTATGTACATTAGTTTTAGTATCACATGATCCCAGCCTAATTCCGTATGTTGATAAAGTCTATATCCTGAAAAATAAAAAACTTATTAAAAAGGATGTTGTATGAAAGTTTATAATGACTATCAACGACTTATTTTTATTTTCTTTACATTAACTAGCATGATATTGGTTGGCTTAGTGACACTGCAAGAGGGGAGTGAGCGCTGGATTAACCAACAACGCCTTCATGATTGTGGGGCACAAGCACGATTAAGCTTCTCAACACCTCTGAGCGAACATGAAAATCAGTTGATACGCAATCACTTTGCGCGAAATGAGATTAGTGAACAAAAAACATTTGCTACAACAGCATTTCAAGGTGAACATGTTGTCATGCTGCAAGCTAAGGTTTTATACGATCCTTACCCTTTAACTCAAGCTCCATTATCTCTTAAACATAATACGTTGTTGATCAATAAAGCATTTGCTGAACGCTTAGCAGACAACTCTCCTCTTGTTTTAGGGAAAGACAGTTTTGATCAATGGGATGTTATTGAGCCTTCATTTTATTGGTCCATGATGGATGTTATTTGGCCGACTGTTTGGCTAACGCCTCAACAGCTTACACAGACTCAGCTGCTCGCTACAGGAAGTCGCTATCATACTGAATTTCACATCAATACTATGAGTATTCCTCGTGAACTCCAAGATTTCGTTGAGAAAGCGCACGGGCAATTTGAAACATATCTTGATCAAGAAAATATTTTAAATGATTTTATTCAGACTATGAACGGATATGTGAATTGGTTTGTTATTACCCTTATTATACTTCAATCATTAGGATTATGGCTCTTGATGACTAAAGAACAGGAAAAGCAAGAACCTCGGTTGTTTTACCATAGATGGTATAACTTAAGCTGGCCTTTTAAGCACTTGTTATTTAATCGATCGTTTATAATCCTGAGCGCGATGATAGGTGCTCTTATATTTTTAAGCGGGGGGGTAAGTTTTTATTGGAATATTCCTTTTTTTAAAACGCTGATGAGGACTTTATGTGGTCAATGGCTTTTGATCGTTAGCATTATAATGATGATGAGTACACCGTTTGGCTATCATAAGGATTATCGTATCTTGCATTGTATTTTTGCTCTTTTGATGGGTTTTTCTTGGAGTCTGACACTTAATGCTTCAATAGGAAGCTGGTTAAGCTGTATGATTTTTATTATTGCTGCTTTAATGTTAACCAGCAGTGTTTTATCTCTGACAGGAGTTATATTAAGAATTGGTGATTACTGGCCCTTGAGTTTATTAGGACGTTTTTGGCAAAGAAAAGCATTTTCTCACTGTTGGCCACAAGCCGTCTTAGTGATCACCTTAGTGTTCATGGTGCTAGCTGGACATCTCACAATAGCTTTAACACAATTTTTAAAAGAGCCCTTACTGGCCCATCGTGACAATTTTTTTGCGATTAATATTCCTTTAAATGCAACATTGCATTTAGACGCCGTCATTGGGCTTAAACAGTATCAACTGCTCAGACCCAAGCTAATCGGTATCGATAATGAATATATTAAGCAATCTCGCACAGATAAACGCGAAGGAAGAACAGGGGTATACCGCCCTCTCAACTGTATTATGAGTGATTCTATTCCTAATGATAACAAAATCGTGCAAGGCTCTTGGCCTGTAAAACCCCTTGACGTCACAAAACAACCTTATCCTTTATTAATTGAAGAAGGTTTTGCAAAAAAAATGGGTATCACTATTGGCTCCCTTCTTGAGTTTGATACAGCATTGGGTAGCATCACAGGCAAGGCTGTTGCCTTTCAAAAAGCCAATTGGCAATCGATGAAGCCAAATTTCTTTGTGATTTTTCCACAAGGCACTGTCAATCGCTATCTTGAGTCAACAATGATTGCTGGTTTTGCTCCATCCATTCAAAAGAAAGAGATCTTTTTGTCTTTAGCCCAAGAGTATCCATCAACCACTTTTTTTGATGTTGACGAAGTCAAGAAAATCGCTCAAAGAAATATTGAACCCATTATACAAGGATCGTTTTTGCTGCTCAGTGGATTTTTATTGATAGCAACATTGTTTAGTGCATTCGTGAAAGATATTTATCCGCTTAAACTGCTTCCTGCCGCATTAAGCTTTGCTCTTTTAGGAAAAAAATCAAATCTTTTAGAACAGCAAAGTCGGCAAAGTGAATATATTTTACTGACTCTTTTTATTCTTGCTTTATGCAAAGGAATTTTTACTTATGTCCATTGGTCATGGATAAGCCTTGCCGAGCTCAATTATAGTTGGCTGTCATTGATCATCAGTACACTATCAAGTTATCTCTTGCTGAGTTTCACTAAAAAATCTTCTCTACACTAAGGCAACGCAAGCTTATCATGAAACAGATAAGCTTGCTTGATTATTCAGCGATCAATTTCCTGCTATGAATTAAGCCTCTAAACATTCAATAACTGCTGAACAATTTCTTGAGTATTAGCCGATAAGCTTGGATTGCTTGTTAATGATTTTAAGACCAGCTCAAAACGTTCTCGATAAGAACGCTCCCATCGGCGCCATTGTTTAGGGATTTTAGCAATTTTTGCAGCAACTTGTGGATTGATTGAATCGATTTGAGTCACAATCAATTTCCACCATTCATACCCTGTTCCACTGATAGCGTGGAACCCTTTCAAGTTAGAAGAGCAAAACCCACCGACCAAGGCATACACTTTATTAGGATTTTTCAGATCGAAAGCTTTATGCTGCTGTGCAGGTAAAGCATCATCAATGATAACAGCATCAAGGGATGTTAAACGTAGCCATTGGCTAACAAGTAATGGATTGTCATGGTGTGCTTCATAAAATTGATCTAAGAATTCTTTTGCTTGATTGTGAGCATGAGGTGATTGTATTTGTGCCAAAATCATGGCTATTTTTGTACTCATCATCTGTTCATTAAGAAAGCTTGAGAAAATTTCTGCTTGAGGCTCAACCGTCGCAATAAAACGTAAACAGACTTTTTGTAATCGACGTAACTCAATAGCTTGAGGAGAAAAATCTTTTTGATCAATAAGATTTAAAATTTCAGTGCAATCAATATAAAAATCTTGAGCTAAGATTCGAACAATACGTTCAATAGCATCCTGATAAGCTAACGGATCAAGATTATCAACAGTTAAAAGCAGCGTATCAAAAGATGGCGGTGTTAATAATGCTGCCTTTAATCCATGAGATTTTTTATCGCTTTTAAAAATAGCTGTGAATAATTGTTTGTCCTTTTTGTACAAATGACCTTTTTGATCAATAAGCAAGTATTTCCAATGATCTTGCATTAAGAGCCAACAAGTGACCGAATCAGACTCGGCAAGAATTAATGTGGTTCGCTCTTCAGGACTATAATGAATGCGCATTTCAATTGGAGCTGCAAATTGATGATTAAACGTTGGAAGCGCTTTGTTGATGCGTTTTAAGCTCAAGTGTTTCTTATCAAAAGCAATGACTGATGGTTGCTCAAGACATTCTTGATCATTCCAAAACGCAATCGATAAGGGAATAAAAAAAACATACCCTAAGGGGTGTTCCTGAGAGATTTCTATTGTATCTTCTTTGATCTCTACATTCACAACAGGTGGATGAGGATAATCATACCAGTAAGAAAAGTGCTCTAAAGAAATTCCACTTGTTTCACTCATGATTCTAAGCCAATCTTCTATAGTAGCTGCTTTTCCATCAAATTCTGTTAAATAGCGCTGAACAGCTTTATAGTAATGCTCTTTACCTATCAGTGCGCTTAACATTCTAATAATTTCGGCGCCTTTTTCATAAACAGTTGCTGTATAAAAGTTATCGATCGCATGATATTCGACTGGTCGCACAGGATGCGCAAGAGGCGAACGATCTTCTGGAAACTGCACTGCTAATAATTGCATCACATCATCGATACGACTCATAGGAGAGTGTGTGACGTCAGCCATAAACTGTTGTTCTCTAAAAACAGTCAACCCTTCTTTGAGCGAAAGCTGAAACCAATCACGTAATGTGACTCTATTGCCTGTATAATTATGAAAATATTCATGCCCAACAACAGCTAAAATATTTTGATAATCTTCATCAGTAGCTGTATGCAAATCACCCAAAACATACTTAGCATTAAAGATATTAAGGCTTTTATTTTCCATTGCACCCATATTAAAATCATGAGTTGCTACAATATGGTAAACACCAAGATCGTATTCTAGCCCGTATGTGTCTTCATCCCACTTCATCGATTTTTTTAATGCCTCTATAGCAAACGCAGTGCGATCCTTTTCATACTTGTCTGTATAGATTTTAAGATCGACATAGCGACCACTTTTAGTTATAAAATGATCTTGAGTTAACGCTAAATCACCAGCTACTAACGCGAATAAATAAGATGGTTTAGGGAAAGGATCGTGCCATTGGACCTGATGACGATCATCACGTGTATCAGCGCCAACATAATTTCCATTTGAAAGTAAAATAGGGTAGCGCTTTTTATCAGCATTCAAGGTAATATGAAATGTGGCTAACACATCGGGTCTATCAGGATAAAACATGATCCTTCTAAAACCTTCGGCTTCACACTGTGTACATAACATCTGGCCTGAGGTATATAAACCAGATAATGTTGTATTAAGATGAGGATAAATTTTTACTCGTTGGTGAATGACGCCTGATAAGGGCTGATTTTGTAAGGTTAATCCCTTATCGTTAAGTGCATATTGATTGAGTGAGATCTCTTTCTGATTGACTTTTAAATTTAAAAGTTCAAGATCTTCACCATGTAAAAATAAGGTTGTTGAAGAGGACTCGTAATACAATTGAGCATCAACAATCACATGATCATCAAAGATATCAAAAGTAATAATATTATGTTTGATAATCAGTTCTGGAGCTTGGTAATTTTTGAGTAAAAAGGAAGATTGAGTTGTCATAATACACTCTGAAATTTAAATCTAACGTGAGTGTAATAGTTCGTGCAATAAAAAAATAGTCCTAGCGGCAACTCCCCCTCTCAATGGCTAAAACCATTGTCATGGGGATATCGAATTGAGAACCATGATCAGCAATCTGACCATCTTTATAACTGGCTGAATACCACTTAAAGACCAGTTGATGAGGCGACTCTTCTTATCCTCATCGACAGATCTTCTCGATCATCAACTGATTGATGTGTCTTGATTTTAGTTAAAATTAGCGGCTGATTGGGTTTATATTGAGTGAACTACCCGCCCATGAATGAGCGGGTAGTTCACGTAAGCAGAATTAGGATAGATTTGTTTAGACAACGTTGTTTTTTCACATTGTCGAGGTCCTTCAAGAAGAACAATTTTTTGCTCTAAATCATTTTTAATGCGCTCGCAGTTTTCACGAAGCATAAGAAATATTCTGCAACTGTTTTACGACCATTCTCGATACAATTGTAGAATGGACTTGACTATTCTACAATTGTATCGAGAATGGTCGGAATTTCTTAATATTCTTGAACAAAACACGTGTGCACGTTAACACAGCCTATGTATTTGACCGATTAGATAGAAAGGAAGCGTGATCAATTCAAATGAGTGCAAATCAGATGTTTCGATTGTTATTGTTGATGGTTGCTGCAAGCAAAATCTAATTGCTTTTTTAAATCCTCTTTCTTTCATAAAAATATGTAATGATTTTAAGGCGCCTGTACTACCTGATTTTACTTCTATAGGAATAATTGTACCTTTATGAGTAATCACAAAATCAACTTCAGCATTCGATGATTTAGCTTCTCGTAACCAATAATACAGCTGGGGCGACTCAAAAGAAGGGCGTAATTGTAACAGTTCTTGAGCAACAAATTGTTCGCAAAGCTGGCCAACATTGACTAAAGATGGTTGATGGTTATCAAAATTGTAGTCATCATAAGACAGTCCAAGAACACTGAGCGCCAGTCCAATATCTAAAAAGTAAGTTTTAAAATCTTTTTCTTTCACTTGAGCCCCTAATGGCAATCCTTGAGCACTCGTATTATAAACAGATTGTAGCAGTCTAGCTGAAATGAGATGTTCTAATGCCTCTTTAATAACTGTTGATTTTTCTTCACGATCGATATTTGAATATTTGAATTTTTCCCCAAGCATAAATGGGATTTTTTGGAAAATCGATCGTAATCGTTGTTGTTTTCTTCCAGAATGATATTTAGAAAAATCATCTTGATAAGATAAAACTAAAGATTGTTTAACTCGATTCACTTCTAATAGACTTTTTGTTTTTAAGTAAGTTGCTATTGATTGCGGCAATCCACCTATAAAAAAATAAAGTTTTATCGCATCAAGAAGCTGATTGTGCAAGATGCCCGGAATACCATGACCCATTAGACACGTAGTGTAGTTTTTTAAATATTGTCGTAGATTGTGTTTTCCTATAGCTGATAAAAATCCTTCGAATGTTAACGGCCCCAAAAAAAAATACTCTACTCGACCTACAGGGATACTGTAGCGATGATCATTTAACGTAAGATCTAATAAGGAACCAGCAGCAATAACAGCCAATGATGGAAGTTTTTCAAAAAAATATCTTAAACAGGCGATGATTGAGGGCGCTCGTTGAATTTCATCTAAAAATAAAATGCTTTTTGTTTGATTAATACTGATATTAAGAGATGCTTCTAATAAAGTCATAATGTAAAGAGGATCTTGGGATTGAAAAAAATCAACAAGCTGAGGATCTTTTTCAAAATCCAACTCAACAAGAGTATATCCAGATTTTTGGGCAAGCATTCTTACTAAAGTGGATTTTCCTACTTGCCTGGCTCCTCGCATGATTAAAGGTTGACGAATTGCACTATATAACCAATGCTCCAAGTCTTTTAATTCATCACGTTCAAATGATATTTGCTCCATAAATCTCCTAAAAAGAAAGCCTGTTTTATTCGTTTTAATCTAAAATACAATAATATATTAGATCAATAAAGTCTGGAATACAATGATATTTCAGAGGAATTGTTTCCATAGGAATTCTAATTGATTTAAAAATAAAGCTTTATTAGCGAGGTTGACATGAACTATCAGTCACCCATAACTCTGCACATGATTGAATCGACGTGTTAATCTTATTAGATCCTGATCCAGAGTCAGTCACAGCACCTGATATATAAACCGGGGCATTAGCTACAGCGGGGGTTGCGATACGAATTGTTCCAACACCAGAAATATTACCGCTAATAAGCTGAGGTGGTGATTCTTTCCAAGATCCATAAGGTGTAATATTGCTATCGCCAATGCCTGAAAAATCATTTTTCAAGAATAAGAGATGCCTAAGTACAATTAAGGCATTATGAGAAAGTATAACTAACCAACAAATTAAAATTTTATTGGTTAATCAACAAACAAGTTATTGCCAAGAAACAAAATCGAACCCGCCTAAGAATGGTCTTAATGCTTGAGGGATAGCACAACCTTCTGATGTTCCATGATTTTCTATTACGGCGATTAACGCGCGACCAACAGCTACGCCAGAACCATTCAGTGTATGTACAAACTCTGTTTTGTCTTTTTGCTGCTTACGATGTCTGGCTTTTAAGCGGCGTGCCTGAAACTCGTGGAAGTTGGAGCATGATGAAATTTCACGATAACGAGCTTGGCCGGGCAACCAGACTTCAAGATCGAACGTCTGAGCTGACGCAAATCCCATATCACCAGTACATAATTGCATGATTCTGTGCGGCAATTCTAATGAACTCAACAATCCTGAGACATGTTCCACCATGCTCTCTAACTCAACATGACTTTGCTGCGGTGTAGCAATATGAACAAGCTCGATTTTCTCAAACTGATGCTGACGAAACAACCCTTTAGTATCTTTACCGTAAGAGCCTGCTTCTGAACGAAAGCATGGTGTATGAGCCATCATTTTTAAAGGCAACTCATCTGTTTGTAAAATCGTATCAGCAACAAGATTGGTTAAAGGAACTTCAGCTGTCGGAATAAGATACAAACTACGTTCACCTTTTAAGCAAAATAAATCTGCTTCAAATTTAGGAAGCTGTCCTGTACCAACTAGAGCCGAAGCCTGAACCAAATACGGAACATAATATTCAATGTATCCGGCTTGAGCATGATAATCCAGCATGTACTGCGTAAGAGCTCGATGTAGTCGAGCCACTGGGCCTTTAAGTATGCTAAAACGAGAGCCTGATAATTGAGCAGCTTGCTCATTTAAAATCAACTTATAGGGCTCTAGTAAATCAATATGATCGATACCTGTCGATCGCTTAATCTCCCCCACTGTTTTGACAATCACGTTCTGATCTTCACTCTCCCCCATAGGTACATGTGCTGCAGGGATATTAGGTAGCTCTAAACTCAATGCTTCTAACTGCTGCTCTATTTGAGCAAGTTGATATTCAGCTGTCTCAAGCTCGGTTTTAAGGGTGACGACTTGCTCTTGCAATTCAGTGGTATCTTGTTGCGATGCCCTGAGGATACCAATTTGCTTAGAAAGCGTATTGCGTTGTTGCTGCGCACTTTCAGCACGATGATGCCAATGTTTGCGATCGTGCTCTAAAGCAACAAAACGCTCCGTGTTCAGCATAAAACCACGAGTTTTTAAGCGGTCAGCCACAAGAGTTAACTCTTGTCGTAATAATCTAGGGTCGATCATGTTCATTACGCGATAAAGCAAGTTAAAAAGGTCGTAATTCTTAGTTGCTTTTACTTCGCGCACTCCTTATTTTTATATCTTAAGTTATTTTAGAATAATAAATTTTTACTGTCTTTTACGCTAACAGGCTACGTTATCATTGGACATTAAATATCTCAAACATTATCACAAATAAAGCTCTTTAACAAACTCTTTGATATTAATATGTTGCTTATGATTAAAGACTGAAATCAAGCAAAGTATCATGATGAATGAGACACTGTAGGCGCAATCATAAACCATTCATTTGGTGCCTTGGTAGGTGGAAATGCTCTTGCAAAACGAACAACTATCGTACCATCTTGACTATGCCATCCAATCACGATATGTCCTTGGTTATTATTTTTGATGGTAAGAGTTGCTCGTGAAGTCTGATAATGAATTTTATCTCTACTCAATTGCTCGGGCAAAACATCTTGATAAAAAAAACTCTCAAAATCAGCCAAAAAAGGGCTAAATGCGCCTAAATCATCCAAGGTCCATTCTTGAACTTGCTCAGATTGATTATCTATCATCCACAAACCTTTTTTGTTAAACCAAAAACTATATTGGGTTTCATCATGAATTTGCCACCATTGCTCATATGGCTGAAAGGCTACCAAACCTTTATAAAGCATATCATCATGCTCTATTTGGATAGTATATAAATCTAATGGAGTAAAAAAACTTTCTAATGTGCGCGCTTGCGCAGTTGCACAAAGCAAAAACATAATTAAAGACTTCCACATAAGCCCCCTCCTTAACAATCCTTACTTTAATATCTTATAAAATCAACAGATAGGCTTAACCCACAAGAGGTCGCATGGCATGCAATCATTTAACTTTAAAGATCGTTTATGGTTTTAGAATTGATTTTTTATTAATAAACAAGTCAAGAGTCATACTAACATAAAATTAAACTCATTTTTATAAAAAGTTCCCGACTTAAGAATATCTCTCTCCGGAAAACAGCAGCTTTATTGTCACAGAGTATGACAAAAAACCAACGTGTTGTACGTCAAGACAATTGATTATATTGTTTTTATTGATTTTAGCATCCTTTCATGTTATTTTTCTTAAATCAACACTGCTTGATAATATTATTATCAAAACAAAATGTTCACCTCAACAAGCTTGTCATCGCCTGTGATGTGTGTCATTTTCTCCAATCATTATGCTTGTTGATTTGAGAATGCCATCAGCGCTATCTGGAATAAAAAATATGCTGATCCAGACAACAGTCTTGCGCATAATTTTTTTAGATTGATCGCTTACTCACAATAGATTCAACTTGTTTTGATTCATGATTTTTACACTTTATATAAAGGATTTCGTGCAACAATATGACCTATAGAGAAATTATAAGGTATTTGGACAAGGCTTTTTTAAAGATTAGGGCAACACAAAAGAGTGCTACCATAAGCAATGTGTTCCAATCAGTTGAAGACATAACTGCAACTATAGTCAAAAATACTCATCAACAGTACAAAGCGCTCATCAGGGTATTGAAAGACAATTCTACTACAACCAGTCTTGAACATTCACAAATCGCAGTAGAAACAAAAATATTACTGAATAATTTTAATAAAGCCCTGAGAAAAAGCCTTGATGAAAATACACTTCCAATCGCTGAAAATAAAGTGATTGTTGAGATGGTCATGAAAGCGCTGAAACTTCAACCTGCGCCACAATCACATATCATCATTGAGTTTTTTAATGGTATTTTTGAATTTATCCATCACTTGTTGTTGGGGCTGACTTTAAACAATCAAGAGTATAAAAAAACAGTCTTATTGAATGATATTAAGAAATCTATAAAAAAATCTTTAAATTACCATTTATCAGAAAACTTAGAATTTAATGTTGATGATCTTCAAGAAGATGACGCTTTCATCTTGGTAAACACTCCCCAGCAAATGAAAGATGAAATCATCTCGACTGCAAAAAGCTATCATCTTGCTGAATGCTTTGCTCATTTTTTAGCGTATCAAACAGCAAAATCTCGTTTATCGAACAGCCCTATTATTGAAATCAATATGCAAGGTAACCAGCCTCTAAAATTTGCATGGAATTTTTTTAATTGTCATCAATTATCCGGCGCTCTAAAAGCAACTGTCTTCATTCCTACACAAGATACTCAGCATGATAGCGCTTATGTTGCTTGGACTGGAACGATGGATCTGCCAACTCTTCTCGCTGATATGCAATGCAATCCTGGCGAAACAGATTATGATCAAGCAAAAGAGATCATCTCTGAGAACATCTTAGAGTGCTTGAAAATAGCTCATAAACGTAAGTTAAAACTAGAATTTGTCGGTCATAGTTTAGGTGGCTCATTCGCTCAATACAGTACAAATACTGCTCTCACTCTTTGTTTAAAATATGATTTACCTGTTGCTATTAAAATGACAGTTTTTAATTCTCCAGGAGTCAGCAAGACTGCTTATAAAGAAAGTATAGCGTTAGCGCATGAATTGAGTGCAAGAGGTTTTCCAGCAATTGAAGCATGTTTTGTTGTAAAAGATAAAGATATTGTTCAAAGGGCAGGTTTTTGTAAACTGTTTCAAGGAATAAATCCTGAACTCGTTAATATTTCTATGGCAAAGATCAATCCAACTCTACCTTCAAATCTGATTGCTGCTCATCGGTTCAAACTCAATTCTTATGCCCTTACTATAAATCCTAATACTGAGAGTACGGCTATTGTCACTATTGATCCTCAAGCTAATTTTTATATAGGGATACGCTGTAATGATGATGAAAAAACAAAAATTTGTTTAGCGGAGTCTCTTCGGAAACATAGTGCTGTTCTTCGATGGTTAACGTCAGTAGCTAGTTTTCCGGCAGTCATAGGACGTTTTTTCATCACTGCTCACCATCCTTCACGCTTACTACAAAAACCTTTAGCTCTTTCGACTGATGATTCACATGAAGATGGTTTTTGTAGAGTGGAGCAATCAGTATTACCTCAAACCCCTTTATTTTTCTCCAGCATAAGGGGTTCTGGGGGTATATGTAGCGCCAATCCTACTCCATAAAAGAGTTATTCTTCCTGTAAATAATCTCGAATAAGCTGCTCTACTTCAATTAAGTAGGCAGGTTCTTCTTGTTTCCAGCAGGCTAAAACACGCTCGCAATCTTCATCACTAACGTATGCACCATGTACCCGTTTTAAACCATGCTCCCCTGATTGCAATAAATAAGCATCTCCCATTCCTAAGAGATGTTCAGCACCTTGCTGATCGATAATCGTGCGCGAATCTATTTTTGAAGAAACAGCAAATGCTAAGCGTGTGGGAATATTGGCTTTAATAAGACCAGTAATCACATCAACTGAAGGCCGTTGTGTGGCTAAAATAAGATGAATACCGCAAGCACGTGCTTTTTGCGCTAATCGTGCTATAGGCTCTTCAATAGTTTTTTTCGTCATCAACATTAAATCAGCCAACTCATCCACAACAATCACTAAATATGGCATAGGAGGTAATGTATGATTTTTTTGCTGTAATTTATGATATTCACTGATATGGCGGACATGATTTTTTGCCAAAACTTGGTACCGACTTTCCATCATAGATACACACCATCTCAAAGCAGCTATAGCTTGATCAGGCTCAGTTAATACTGCACATGCTAAATGGCTTAATTTTTTATAACGCGCGAATTCTAAAATTTTAGGATCGATCAGCACAAGCTTTAATTGATCAGGCGAGCACTGTGTGATGAGTGTTAATAACATAGCATTCATACCAACTGATTTTCCCGATCCAGTAGAACCAGCAACAAGCATATGTGGTAATTTTGCAAGATCAACAATGACAGGATCACCTTGCGCGCACACACCTAATGCTAAAGGGAGCGTATGATGATGCTCTTTCTCTAATAGAGGCTTTAATGGAATAATCTCTCTCTGTACTGTTGGTATTTCTAAACCAATGGCAGATTTTCCTGGGATATTTTCAAGAACGTGCACATGACCAAGCTTTAAAGCTCTTGCAAGATCTTTAGCCAAAGAAACAATTTTCCCACTGCGCTCTCCTGCAGCAAGCTGCATTTCAAAACGGACAATAACTGGACCTGGGATAATAGCGGTAATTTTGCTATGAACACCATACTCACGCAACTTTTCAATCAGTTTTTGTCCTTGGGCTTGCCATAGTTGTTGCTGTTCAGTAACAGCTTGACGCGGAGGTGACACTGGTGTTGAAAGCATAGAGGCCGCTTCACGCTGAACTTCACGTTGCGTTGATGACCGCTGTTGTCGCTTCATAGCTGGTACTGAAGAAGAAAAACTAATCTGGCGTGTTACTAACTGCTCTAACCATTGAACTAAGGAGAATCTGAGTACCAACGATAATCCAGATAAACCTAAACACAACGCCCCAATCAAACTTCCTTGCTCACCTAAAATCCATCGTCCTGAAGAATGCAGTTTGAGTCCTAACCAACCTCCGCTAGCAATAGGAAGATTAACTTCTGGATGTAATGCGAAATACTCAACGCTAAAGCAGGTTGATAAAATTAAAAGACTCCATCCTAAAATCACTGTTGCTTGAAAGTTTTTTTTTAAATCCATCAGCACACTGTGAAGAAAAATTAAAGGAACGCCCCAAGCAAGAAGGCCTAATGATAAATATAAAATATCAGCAACATGAGAACCAACTAAGCCGGCTTTATTCATCACCATTTTCTGAGAGGATGATAAAACACTCCAAGCAGGATCATGCATAGAATAAGAAGCGAGTGCAACGATCATAAAGAGAGTCAGGAAAAATCCGCTTAGGAGTCTAATACTTCTCATTTCTTTATCCTATTGTCTTTATTAATCTAGTGCACTCGATAAGGCCGCTGTTTATTGTGCAACAATCCAATGACCATCACTCATTTGAACGATATCGATAATAACGATTTCTTTTTTTCCATCAATATTGATTTCTTGCTCTATTTGGCGGCAAGGACGTCCATCTTTGTCAACACCAATCTTAATTGTTTTAGCCGATCCATAATGCCCATTACTATCATTATTCCAAATAATTCTTTCGCCAACATGTGCGTGAGTCGCTTGCTGAACTGCTTTATCAGAAAGATGGCGATCTTTCTCATCCATTTTTGCACCGATGCTTGATCCAATAAGCGCCCCGCTTAATGTCCCAACAGCGACTGCAACAATTTTTCCATCTCCCTTACCAAACGCAGAGCCAATAAGTCCGCCCGTAATACCACCAATCACAGCACCATTAGTTTGATTATCGTTAGTACAGCCTGTTAATGCAATAAGGCTGGCTAATAAAAGTGTTGTTATTTCTTTTTTCATTTTAAACATTCCCATTATTTGTTACATTACTTAATGAAATGTTAGACAGTGTTCTTTTATTTTTCAAGTAATTATCTAGTTGATATGCATCATAATTTATAATAAAACAGGAATAGATCGGCTCTCTTTTAACTTGAGTGGTTATCATTTTATCTTCTATAATTTTCTTTATTATCCTTATAGAGTTCTGTTGAAATATTGCATGGATTATTTATCCCTTACTAAAAAATTCTTCTCACTCTTATTTCTTTTTTTACGTATAGGTTGTACTGCATTTGGAGGACCTCCGGCCCATTTAGGTTTTTTTAGAAATGAATTCGTTGTTGAAAAAAAATGGCTTTCCGAACAAAAATTCGCCGATCTTGTTGCTATCTGTCAATTCTTGCCAGGACCTACGACCACTCAATTAGCTATGATCATTGGTTTTTCTCGGTTAAGATATCTTGGTTCATTAGCTGCTTGGATTGGCTTTAGCACTCCGGGCTCTCTGGCATTGATGTTGATTGCTATAAGCTTAAAAGAAGGAAATGGCTTTATTACAATCAATCAATTATATGGTTTGTCTATTGTAGCTATTGTGATTGTTAGTCATGCTGTCTTGATGATGGCTAAACAATCTTGTACAGATTTTCCTAGCTTAGTCATTATGACCCTCAGTACTGGCTTACTCATTCATTTGACTGAAACATGGATGCAATTGCTTGTCATGATATCAAGTGGTCTCTTAGGCTATATTTTCATTCAATCACCAGCAAGGATAACGAATGATTTATTTCCATTAGAAATCACTAAAAAAAGCGGTTTTATCTTAATCACTCTTTTTATAGGATTGCTTTTTGGATTATCAATCTTAGCACATATGACTCAATATCATGATTTATTGTTAATAAATACATTTTATCGTGCTGGTGCCTTAGTTTTTGGAGGAGGCCATGCTGTTATCGCGTTTCTGAACACAACGGTTGTCAATTATCATTGGCTTGATCATCAAACTTTTATTACAGGGTACGCTACAGTACAAGCCATGCCTGGACCATTATTCTCCTTTGCTGGTTTTTTAGGTGCATCTATGAATCAAGCACCGAATGGATTCCCAGGAGGAATTATTTGCCTCATTTCTATTTTTCTTCCTGGATTTTTAATTGCTATTGGCATCTTGCCTTTCTGGACAGTCATCAAAGATCATCAAGCAGTACGCTCATCATTAGCTGGGATTCATGCTTCTGTTGTCGGGATGTTAGCAGCCACTCTGTATAGTCATTTTTATCTCAACAGTGTTCATGGACTCATTGATCTATTTTGGATCATAGTAACAACAATAGCTTTGCTCTACCTTAAAATAAAACCTTGGATGCTCGTTATTATCAGTATGATATTATCCTTATTGTTGCTCAGATAAAGAAATTTTAAAATGATTTAGCAACGCAAGAATGTGAATTTGAGTCCACTAGGTTTTTCTAAGCCGAATCTTTTTGAAAAAACAACATCATGCATCATCGTGTCATTACTTAATCCACGACGCAACCGATCAATCATCATCCTATTTATATATTGTTTAGTGTGGTTTAGACAGTCTCTGTTATCCATTTGTTCAGACTCTCTTTTTAAAGCTTCAATCCTGGGATGACAAACACGAATTTCTTTTTGGGGTTTCTCTTTTTCTAATGCTTTTGCCGGTGGAAAACTAGATTGCATAATTTTTTTCCTTTTTGATTTTTTGACGCGTTCCTTTCACTAGGTAAGAGTGAACGACCCATTCCTGCAAAAAGATGATCTTACCGATGAAGCAACGGTCATCATTCGCTGATGTTTCATCTTCTTTTTGAGCATTCATCACAGACAGCAGCTTTGGAGAGTCTCCACGGTTGCTTACGCCGCTCTGCCCGTTCTTTAACCCTGTCATTTGTTTTAGTTCACTTGATGACCATGATGAAAAAAATCCTGTTGCTTGAAAAAAGCAGGTAAAAAAATCCATAATGATTTTTAAAATTTTCTTTATTTACAGCTTTTTGATTTGATTATAGTAAACTATTGCAAGATAACGATGATTAAGCAATAACAATACTAACTTAATCTTGTTATTTTTTAGTCATCCTCCAGTGACTACAACGACTTTAAAAGATCGGTAAGTTTATTACGTTGATCCCGCAAGGATGCTGCCTGTTCAAAATCTAATTGCGTTGCCGCCTTTAACATCTGTGTTTCAACTTTTTGAATATAATGAGCAAGCTTTTTAGAATCTTTCAGAATGGCTGGATTGAAATCTTGTTCTACGACAGCTTCTTTAGATGATTTTTTTCCAACTTTAGCTGTTTTTCTCAAGCCTTCTAATATCTCTAAAACAGGTTTCACAATACTCTGAGGCGTAATGGCATGAAGAGTATTATACTCAATTTGTTTTTTACGCCGACGATCTGTTTCATCTATTGCGGTACGCATAGAATTTGTGATTCTATCTGCATACAAAATTGCTTTACCTTCTTGATGACGTGCTGCTCTACCAATTGTCTGTATTAATGAACGTGTTGATCGCAAAAATCCTTCTTTATCTGCATCAAAAATAGCTACTAAAGAAACCTCTGGAACATCCAATCCTTCTCGCAATAAATTGATACCAATTAAAACATCAATATCCCCTAATCTCAGCGCTCTAATCAATTCAACACGCTCAACAGTGTCAATATCAGAATGAAGATATCTTGCTTTAACACCACACTCAATTAAAAAGCTTGATAAATCTTCTGCCATTTTTTTTGTTAGGGTTGTAATCATGACGCGCTGCTTTAATGCGCAAGCACGCTGAATTTCGCTCAGAACATCACTCACTTGTATTGAAACGGGGCGTATTTCTACAACAGGATCAAGCAGTCCTGTCGGCCGAACAATTTGTTCAACAACGCCATCAGTATGCGCAAGCTCCCATGGACCAGGCGTTGCGGAAACAAACAAAGCTGTTTTCAAAAGAGCCTCAAACTCTAAAAACCGCAAGGGTCGATTATCTAAACATGAAGGCAAACGAAAGCCATACTCAACAAGGTTCTGTTTACGAGATCGATCGCCTTCGTACATCGCACCTAACTGAGGAATCATATTATGAGATTCATCTAAAATGACTAAATGATCTGCTGGCAAATAATGAAAAAGAGTTGGTGGTGGTGTTCCGGGTAAAACACCTGTCAGGTGTCGTGAATAGTTTTCTATTCCAGAGCAATGTCCCAGCTCTAAAAGCATCTCAAGATCATAATTTGTACGCTGCTCTAATCGTTGAGCTTCTAGTAGTTTGTTATTATTTTTGAGCTCATCTAAACGCTCTTGCAACTCTTTTTTAATCGTATCAAGTGCAACTAATATCTTTTCATGCGGAGTAACGTAATGATTTTTAGGATAAATTGTTAATCTTTGAACTGTATCTATTGTGCGTTGGGTGAGAGGATCGATATAACTTAATTTTTCAATTTCTGTATCAAACAGAGAAACTCTAATAGCTTCGTTTGCTGAGTCTGCTGGATAAATATCAATAGTGTCGCCGCGCACTCTAAAAGAGCCTCTTTTAAACTCAATATCATTGCGCGTATACTGCAAACTCGCTAAACGACGTAATAATACTGTGCGATTAATATGTTCGCCTACTTTAAGAGGTAATAACATTTGCAAATACGATTGTGGATCACCTAAGCCGTAAATTGCAGAAACGGTCGCTACAATAATAACATCTCGACGCTCCATTAATGCTTTAGTTGATGCTAATCGCATTTGCTCTATTTGCTCATTAATCGCAGAGTCTTTTTCTATGTAAAGATCTTTAGCAGGAACATAGGCTTCTGGTTGATAATAATCATAATACGAAACAAAATACTCCACAGCATTATGTGGAAAAAACTCTCTCATCTCACTATAAAGCTGTGCGGCTAATGTCTTATTTGGAGCCAAAATCATTGTCGGACGATTTAAGTTAGCAATCACATGCGCCATGGTAAAGGTCTTACCTGAGCCTGTTACCCCTAAAAGCGTTTGATATCGCTGATTTCTTAAAAAAGATTCAGTAATCTGCTTGATAGCTTCGGGTTGATCGCCATTGGGCTGGAAGGGACTAACAAGCTGAAAAGACGTGTGCTTCATGAGCATCCCGCTAAGAACCGCTCAGCATCTAAAGCCGCCATGCATCCACTCCCAGCAGAGGTAATAGCTTGACGATAATGCTGATCAAAAACATCACCGGCAGCAAAAACACCAGGAACATTTGTTGCTGTCGCCATTCCTTGTAAGCCAGAACGGACTACTAAATACCCTTGATTCATCTCCAACTGGTTTTCAAATAAACTTGTGTTAGGTTTATGTCCTATTGCAATAAAAACACCTTCAAGAGTGATGGTTGTTATCTCTTGAGTTATCTTATGTTTAACACGAATACCAGTGACTTGCTTTGAGTCTCCAAGGACTTCGTCAACTTCATGATTCCACATTATGGTGATTTTACCTGCAGCAACTTGTGCAAATAATCTATCTTGTAATATTTTTTCCGCACGTAATGTATCGCGGCGATGAATTAAAGTAACATGCGAAGCTATATGAGCTAAATAAAGTGCTTCTTCAACAGCAGTATTACCTCCACCTACAACACAAACAGGGGAGTTTCGATAAAAAAAGCCATCACAAGTGGCACATCCAGATACACCTTTACCAAGATAAAACTGCTCTGATTCTAATCCCAAGTATTGAGCACTTGCTCCCGTTGCAATAATAAGCGTACGAGTGTGATAAACAGATCCTGATTCTCCGACTAAGCTAAAAGGTTGTTTAGAAAGATCAACCGATTTTATATGATCATCAATAATTTGTGTCTCAAATTTAATAACGTGTTCTTCCATTCGTTTCATTAACGCAGGTCCAGTCAAATCGTGACCATCACCAGGCCAGTTCTCAACTTCTGTCGTTGTCATTAATTGGCCGCCTTTTTGACGGCCACAGATAATCACTGGATGTAAATTTGCTCGAGCTGCGTAAAGGGCTGCTGTATAACCCGCAGGGCCAGACCCTAAAATAATTAAATTATGAATCATGAACATGAATTTTATTTTATAGTGAAATCATTCTAAATGTTTCTTGATGAAAAGCAATCTTAATATAAGCAAAAAAATCCTTAAATTTACAATCTAACATGATGTAATATAAATAATTATCTGCATTCTATTGCTGTTGCAACTCTTCAAGATTGTTATGCAACTAGCTTATATTTATAACAATTCTTAGTTGATTTTATATAAATCCCGTGCTAACTTGGGGTAAAGCTTGAAATACGCATATATTCGGTGCATATTTACTGGCTTTTTAAGATATATTAGCTATAAGGTAATTAAGAGAATTACTTTTTTGATTTTCAATGCGCTAGTATTAGTATGCATTGTTTGCCTAAAAATACTCAAAGCATTGTGAGCTTAAGTTGATTTAGAACAAGCGATTAATGATGCTGGTATTTACTATTGATGCTGGTTCCTGTTCAAGATAAATGTACAGGAAAATCTTTTAAAGTCATGGTTATTCTATAGTTTTCTATTCAATAAACAGTTTACTTTGAAAATACAAGCCAGTTAAAACCGTTGGGTCTTTAGCCTGTCACTGATAGAAAAGTGATGAAGTTAACTTTTGAGGAGTAATCAATGCAAAAATTCCTAAAACTCAGTATTATTACTGGTGGAAAAAGCCAAAATAAGCCAATTAAAGAGCTACACGATTTAGTTTTTGAATTACAAAAAAACCCAGGTCTTCAAGACAATTTATTTGAACTTATGGGTCACCCAGAAATCGCTAATATGATCTCTGATCCGAAAAAAATGGGGCCTATTCTTGATTTATTAGATAAAATGGATCCTGATCTTCTTAGAGAATTACCAGATCATTATCAAGAAATGGTAATCAGAGGAATGATTTAGTATAAAAAACAATCAGTTAGTGTTTTTCTGCGATTGAAGTCGAATGATGCTAACTGATTAATTTTTTATTTGCTACATCACGATCATTGCAATAAATTAAAAATGGTTTTTATCTCTATCTTTTAAGATAATTTTTTGCAATAGTATGAGTAGTGTTCGTCACAAACCACTCACATTTATGCTGTCAAATAAAATTCAATCTATTCATCCTTCCTTAACATTAACGATTGCCCAAAAAGCATCTGACATGGTCGCAAAAGGTCTTGATGTCATATTGTTATCTTTAGGCGAACCGGATTTTACAACCCCTTTGACTGTAAAAGAAGCTGCTCATTTAGCGATTGAGAGTAACATGACTTATTATACTCCTGTTGATGGGACTGCTGCGCTTAAAGAAGCTATTTGCTTGAAATTGTCTCGTGATAATAATTTACAGTATCAACCTAATGAGATTATTGTCTCTAATGGTTGTAAGCAAGCGATTTTCAATACATTGTATTCACTTTTAAATCCAGGCGATGAAGTTATTATTGGTAGCCCTTACTGGGTATCGTATCCAGAAATGGTCACAGCATGTGATGGAACTCCTATTTTTGTTCAAACAACATTAGAAGATCGTTTTTTATTAACTGCAAAAAAACTAGCTCAGGCTATTACACCGAAAACCAAAATGGTTATCCTAAATAGTCCAGCGAACCCTTCTGGCCAAAATTACAACAAAGAAGAGCTGCAAGCAATAGCAGATTTATTAATCCACTATCCACAGATTTTCATTTGTAGCGATGATGTGTATGAGACGATTTTGTGGGAAGGCAAGTATTTTAATATATTAAATGTTGCTCCAGAACTCAAACCTAGAACTATCTTGGTGAATGGAGTATCAAAAAGTCATGCAATGACAGGCTGGCGTATAGGATATGCTGCTGCAGATAAAATATTAATTGCCGCCTTGAAAAAAATTCAATCTCAAACAACAAGTAATCCTTGCTCAATAAGTCAAGTCGCAGCAACTGCTGCTCTCAATCAACATTGCGCTGAAGAGCACTATATGCAACAAGAATACAAGCGTCGCCATGAGTTTCTGTTCCAAGGACTGCGCAGTATTCCATTTTTTACAATATTACCATCTCAAGGAACATTTTATCTCTGGGTTGATATCACTAAGGCGTTAGAACATTTAAATATCGCTAATGACTTTGTCTTTGCTGAGCAACTTCTTCATGAAGGACTTGTTAGTATTGTTCCAGGAAGTGGATTTGGCATGCCAGGGTTCATTCGTATTTCATTTACTGCTGATATCCCTATCCTTACTAAAGCTATTGAACGCATTAAAGCATTTATAGCCAAGAATACTTAAATCCCTCCGTTTTGAGAGCGATATTGATCGCTTTTTTAGAAGAAAGCGGGATAATCGGCCTTACAGGTTGCATGAGTTCGGCTATAACCCATTCAAAAAACAATGTCCATAACAATGATGATGGATGTGTTGAGACTGGGCATGCATGACTACTGACTTGAATAAAGTTTAACCACTGTTCAACGAAACGCTGACATAAAATAGGCTTTTCTTTCTCTTTGATTGCAATATGCTCTAAACATTTCCACCATAACGGTAACCGCTCCATGAAGGCTGTTGGCAGCTGTAAGAGAAAACTATGATTAATGAGTGCTTGATAAGCCTGAATGAAAACTTTTTCTTTAAAAGCAGTATTGTTTTTTTCTTGCATTGGGATGGCAAGTATAGACTCTATAAAACGCAACTTTTCATAGTAATGCGTTAGTGTATGATGTGTGACGTGTATTGAAGACTCAAAATCACTTTTACTCTTAAATAAAATTTTATCTGGCATTAATGTGTGTTTCAATGCCATCATTTGATAAAGATCGCTATGAAGGCTTTTATGTATTTTAAGTTGATGAAACTGTTGACGTCTTGCTTGATTCGTCACAATCTTTTCTAACAAAAAAGTGCAATATGCTCGCTGTAATGCTGCTGACCATTCAAAGTAATCTTGATATGAATGTAGGATATGAAAATCATTTGTTTTAGGCGCTTTCATTAAACCAGAACGATAAGCACTATAAATATCAGTGATCCAATCCTGTTGCACTTCACTGGTGGCCATTAATTCTTGTGTCAGAGTTGAGTTGAGGCGACCTAAATCATGCCATTGAGCACCATCATCGACAATAATACGTGGTCGCAAATAAGTCTCTATTGTATCTATATTCCATAAGTGCGGAGGGATATAACATTCATAATAATTCTTGAGCAATGTTGTCAGAAACTGTGTGATTGCCATTGGCCACTGATATTCACTTTCACAAAAAACAACAACGTCATCTAGTGGTCCTAAGTGTTGTCGATCTTTTTTATTCAGTTTGTGCAAAAGTTGCTGGAAAATAAATTTGCGATAATACGGATGAACCATTAACCAAGCTAATGCATGATAGCGTCTCCATAATCTCTCTGATAAAATCAATGTGAGGCCATCATGTTCATCTTGTTGATCGCAACAGTATGAACAAGTAATAATTTCTTCATCAATGCGTAGCTCATCAGGATAATCACTCAAAGTGACATCTAAAGGATACTTTAGAAAAAAATCAATACTAACGGGCGGAATTAATCGAGAGAACTGTTGTAAAGTAACACCATTACAAATTTCTTGAGGCCATAACTCCAATCCTATCTGAGCGAGTTCATGAGGCTGTTTTAATGCTGATGGTTGTCGATTTCTTTCTGCAAGTTGTCTTGCTTGCTGATATATTCCATGCCATTGTGGTAAATATCGAAAGCATTCTTCTTGATGCTCATTAAACCAAGCTTGTATAAAAAAGGTACGCGCTTGTTGATAATCTGTTAAGCGCAATAATGTTCTGCGACCATCAATAACGGGCAGCCCCCATAATGAGCCCCTGATCGAAACAAACACCTCTTGCTGTTCTGGCGCATAAAAAGGATCGCTATGTTTATAAACAATAGCATGAGCTGCATATTGTGTTAATATATGTGATTCTATTGGGCCTACCCATCTTAAAAAGACATCTTTAGTTTGCTCCACATTCATCGCCATGAGCCATAATGATTTATCTTTAATGCAGGCGGCACCTGGATGTATCTTGGCCTTAATATTACGAGGCCCTAAATATGTCGAGTCTTTTTGACGCATAAAGACTTTATCAAAAAGTCCTGCTAAAAGCGCCCGATGAATTAAGACAACGTCATGTTCTAAAGATTGCATCGTTATTGCTTCGGAGCGAATATGGAAGATATCTAAAATCTGATCAACGTTTTCATACCAACTTCGAATATGCATCGAATTAAGAAAAGCATCTTGGCAATAATCGTGAAACTTTCTATGACTGAGTTCTTTTTTCTTGCTTTCAATCACTATCCACAAATTTAAAATAGTCATAAAATCAGAACGACGATCAAGAAACTCGGCATGTTTTTTATCAGCGATTAAACGATGTTCTACGGGTCGCACGCGAGGATCATCGCCACTTAAAAATCCGATAATGATCGCAACAGGATATGCGCATTTTAATGCAACAGCCTTAATCATCATTAAAGAAAAACGTGGATCAAGAGGATAACCCGCTACACGCTTGCCTTGTGCGGTTAAACGCTGATGTTCATCAATAAGACCCAGCAACGTTAATACTTGAAGTGCTTCTTTTAAGCTACTCATTAATGGTGCTGTTATAAAGGGGAATTTTTCAACAGGACCAACATTTAATCCTAAAATCTTCAAAATGACTTGTGTTAATGATGACCGATGAATTTGTGGGGAAAGATGTGCAGGACGCTGCTGAAAATCTTCTTCCGTATAAAGATGGAAACAGTGTCCTGGAAAACTTCGTCCGCAACGCCCTCTTCGTTGCTTAATGCTCGATTGTGGTATGGGAACAACCGGATACATCATGACTTTTAAACCAGGATTAAAATCAGCAATTTTTTGTTCGCCTGTATCAATGACGACTCCGATATTTGGGATGGTCAAGGATGTTTCTGCAATATTTGTTGATAAAATTAGGCGTTTTTTAGATCCTGCCGTAAAAATCTTTTGTTGTTTTGCAACAGGTAACCTTGCATATAACTGTAATATTTCTAACTCTGGGTAAAGTTTGACAAGACGCTCTGTATACCACGCAATTTCAGCTTCTGTCGGACAAAACATTAAAATATCGCCGGGCAATGCGAGCGATTTTTTAATAGCCCAGCAGGCTCTCTCAATTTTAGATAAAGATTCATTATCTAAAAAAGAATCTTCTATAGGATAACTTCTTCCGGGAATATCTAAACAATAAGAGTTGGGGAACATGTTCTTAAAAGTATCTAGCTCTAGCGTTGCTGAAACAATAGCAACTTTCAAGTCTGGGCGTTGCTCTATAATTAACTTGAGATAGCCTAAAATAATATCAATATTGAGCGAACGTTCATGTGCTTCATCAATGATTAAACAAGTATAGCGTTGTAATAATCGATCGTTATGAATCTCCTGCAATAAAATACCATCAGTCATCACTTTGATATGCTGATTTTTTTGTGAATGATCTTGATGTCGAACTTGCCATCCAACGACTTCTCCAGGTCTTACTAATAACTCTTGAGCCAAGCGTGAGGCCAACGTACGAGTTGCTAAACGACGCGGCTGCGTAACACCTATACAACCATAACCTGCATAACCAAGCTCCAAAGCCATTTTGGGGAGTTGTGTGGATTTTCCAGAACCGGTTTCACTCTGAATAATAATCAACTGATGCTGATCCCAAGCTTTTTGAATCTCTTGACGATACGCCGAGATAGGCAGGTGTTCAGGATAATGGATGGTCCATTGTGCTGCTAATCGTTGATTAAAAAGTTCACGCGCTTCTTGTAATTTTTGTTGATCAGATGATTTTTTTAAACGGATACTATCGATTAACAAGAGCTCATTTTCAAGGGATAAAGAGCGTTTCATAAAGATTTTTGTCGTTTAGGATATTTTATTTTTGTCCGGGGAATTTTATACAAAGAAAATAGTATGTTGAGATATTTAGGTAAATCTAAAAATATTACGCCCAATAATAAGAGTAATTCAGTGAAATATGTTGGCTCTTTAAAGTAACAATCATTCAGTTGAGTAATAAAAAAACCAATAAACATCAAATTCACAATTCTATCGCGAGGATGAAGAGTTAATAAAGATTTACAATGCCGGCATTTAATAGAAGTCTGTTTCAGTAAAAGTTTTCTTGCAGACCAAGGCACAGTATGGGCGCAATCAGGGCATTGACGCTGAAATATATTAAAACTTGACCAATTCATAAGTTTTTACAAGAAAGACACTTTTTCTTTAGCAAAAGTTATTCTTGAGATCTCCTTTTATTTATCTGCACACTAAAAAAGGCCATTACTCGAATAAAATTCGATTACTGAATGCAGCAAGTCATTATTACAATAATCTTATATCCTTGCAAGTATTATATAACCGATTATTTGTCGAGTCTAAAGCCAGTCATTGATCGCGATCTTTATCCTGAACAAAAAGCTTGCGCAATCCTTTTCATTGACGAGAAGGTCAAGCACGCCCTGATCTTTGTTTAAGCTTTTGTTCTCGATCGTTTTTTTTAGATGTTGTTAGTGTATCATACCCTGATCGTGGCCAAGAGTGCTGATCATCGTTATGCAATGAATCTGTTTACGATCTTACCCGACATCTGCTCAAAAGAATATCTTGTTGTCAGCCAAAGGGGTTTTGGTTCCACCAAAGCCTCAGGTCGC
>RFNU01000055.1 GCA_009927065.1 bacterium
ACCGGAAACACAGGCCCAACCGGACCCACTGGCACCACAGGACCCACAGGCAACACGGGACCCACGGGCACAATTGGACCTACAGGTCCAGGTGGCGCGTTAGGTTATTATGGTTCATTTTATGATATATCAAATCAAACGGTAACCGCTGTAAATACAAGAACAAAAATGGTATATAGAAAAGAATGGGCATCGAGAGGAGTATCTATTACAAATGATATTGCCGGAAACGCATCAAAGATAACCTTTGCAAATAATGGAACATATAATGTACAATTTTCCGCACAATTTCAATCTACACAAGCAGGAAGTGCAAATATAGATATTTGGTTTGCAGTCAATGGAATTGATGTATCATATTCAAATACGGAAATAGTAGTAGCGGGTACAGGTAGTAGCAGTTTAACAGTAGCATCGTGGAATTTTATGTATGATTTTAATGCGAACGATTATTTGGAAATATTATGGGCGAGCAATAATGCAAATGCGATTATAGCGGCAACAACACCAACATATACGGGTTCTCCGGGAATACCATCCGTTATACTTACTGTACAACAAGTAATGTTTACTCAATTAGGTCCAACTGGACCCACAGGACCTACTGGGTCAACAGGTCCAACAGGCGCCACAGGCGCAACAGGCCCAACGGGTCCAACGGGCGCAACAGGAGCAACAGGAGCTACAGGTCCCACTGGACCTACAGGAACAGTTGGATCTATTTTATATAGTAGTCTAGTCCCCTCGGTAACCAATGCTTATTATCTAGGTAATTCAACACAACAATTCAGTTCTCTGAGTGTTTCTAGTACAAGTGGTATTTATATAGGCAATGTACAACTCAAGTCAGACAATGTGAATACTATTATCAATACAGGTAATGAAACAATCACTGGAAATGTATTAATAAATAGTACCGCATCTTCCTCCTCTTCTACTACAGGTGCACTCCAGGTAATAGGTGGTGCAGGTATAGGTGGAAATCTCTATGTAGCCGGCAACATTTATATGAAGGGAACTTTGGTGGGAACCGGCAATTTCAATCCAGTTGGTGATGTGGCTTTCGGTGGAAATGTAACGGTAAATAGTACTACACCTGCAACGGCCAACAATACCGGTGCACTCCAAGTAACGGGTGGCGCTAGTGTAGGTGGAAATCTCTATGTAGCCGGCAACATTTATATGAGGGGAACTTTGGTGGGAACCGGTAATTTCACTACCACGGGTGATGTAGTTTTCACCGGTAATGCAATTGTAGGTGGTAATGCGTCCTCTTCTTCCACTACCACGGGAGCCCTCCAAGTCAATGGGGGAGTCGGGGTAACTGGAAATCTCTATGTGGGTGGCAATGTGACTATGGCAGGAGCAATGAATACTTTGTATGCGAGTGGCGATGTCATGACATTCGGCAATATA
>RFNU01000148.1 GCA_009927065.1 bacterium
CATCTTCGCCAAAAAATGTTTTCAATATATGTATAATATATTTCTGTTTCAAGCAATTCTGGATTTTTTCATTTGAAGCGCGAATCTCTGTATTGGACAAATCCGAAGATATATAATGAATCATCTGTGTTTTTATACCACTATATTGTACCACTTTCTGAATATCTTTTTGCGAAAATGGCGATATAAAGAGAACCTCACTTGGCGAAAAAACAGAGATACAGCGTTCCAATTCGTCAAAAGTTGTCGGATTCATATGAAACTGACATTCGTGCTCAAATATAAAAGATTCGCCAGTAAATATATTAATTACAGAAACCCCATATATTAGCTTTTGTTGATAAGATATATTTTGCGATATAGTCTTGGATACTTCAAACCAAATACACATAATATTGTTTGTAATTTGGGGACTTATATCAGTTTCATAGGATATATAGGTGCCTGGACTATAAATACCATGAAGTTTGCGTATCACATCGCGACCATTTTTTTCCTGAATATAAACAATGGCAGTAAATTCGCCATCTGTTATTTTTTGTATATATTTATCAAGCGAATAATCGCGAAATCCGGCCATTACAATAGAACAACCGTTATGTATTAGTTTTTTTTCCGCGATATTGAGATTACATATTTGCGAAACTTCTTTGATAGGTGTATTTGGCGATAATTCTTTGGAATCTTTTTCATAATACCCATATATCTCAAAAAAACTGCCGACTTGCATAAGAAGTACTGTTTGTTCTCCATATTCTTGTTTGTATTGTTTGGTGAGTTTGAGATATAAATCCATAATGTTCTCGGGCGCAGCGTTGTCTTCCGGCATCTTTGATAATATGTTAGTTATAAAATACAATATGTGATAATAGACATATTGTATTATAATGTAATGTTTATGTTTGTTTATGTTTGTTTTTATTTTTTACAATTCAAAATAAGGAGAGATGCGTCCGGACTTCGTCCTCCCGCATCAAACGCCATCGCAGTCTTCGAAAACGCCGTCTAATTCGAAAAACGCCGTCTTCTTTGAAATTTGTATATTCTGCACGATTGCCAATTTGATTTGACAACAGGCGAACACCTTCTACCATTAAATCATAAGAATAATGTGTATGTCCTGAGAACCAAGCGATTAGACGGTCGTTATCAAAAATATCCATAATATCTTTAATATTCCATGCAAAGTAATTTCGAACCATTGGGTCTTGATCATAATGTTTGGGAGAAATAGTATTATATTGTGTCGGTGGGAAATGCGTCATTACAATTGTTCTCTTTTTTGTAGTTGCCAAGAATTTGGTAAGTTCTTGTAGTTGTTTTTCGCTGGTATTTTTGATATGATCAGTTGTAATAAGCTCTGGTTTATGAGAACTTCCGTCCATTTGTGGCGCCCCATACCAAATATGTTTATAATCATTTATATGTAAATTTGCCGTAGCTGCGTCTTTGAATGGTGGTTTTGTCCATAGTGTCGTCCCATATACACATAAATTGGCGTCAATATCTACGGCATTGTCATATAATATAAATACATTTGAATATCTTTGTTGGAAAAAGATTTCATACTCAACATAAAGCTTATTCATTGTTTTTGTCAGATGATAATATTCGTGATTTCCGAGAACATAAAAAACCTTGGTCCAATTTTGAGAACAATAATCAAAGAATTCGGCAAAATTTGTGTCGGAAATACTTCCAATATCGCCCGCCAAGAATAAATATGGCGTAAGTGGTGGTATTAAAGGAAACTTTTTATAATTTTCTAAATGAATATCGGAAAACAGTTGAAATTTGAATGCTGGTATTTCAGATTCTATATAGTTTGCTTGGTTTTCCATAAGAATTGGTGGGTCTATATATAGTTGTTATATAGTTTTTATATGGTTTTTATATGGTTTCTAATTATCATTGAAAATTCGCTCGATTACTTTTGTTCTTCGCCGTCCCCATGTAAAAAATTATACAATATATTATCTGGATTATGATTTTTCAGTTCTCCACAAATTAACCGGGCATTTTCATACATCTTTCTGAGAACATGATTTGGTGCAATAGATCCTACACGAATAAATCCGTGTTTTATCAGATACCGCTTTACTTCTTTAATAGGAGTCTGTTTCAGCAAAAGTGATTGTGTATATATATTTTTACGAATTGTTTTATTGGATACCAATACAGAAACTTTGGGTGCTACACGAGATTTTCCAACACGAAAAGTTCTCCGAAGTGTTTTTTGATGTTTTGGTATTCTTTTTCTATTTTCTTTTCTGTTTTCCTTTTTATTTTTTTCCAGTTTTTTTCCATAATTAATTTGTGCTAGTTTTTTTTGAATGTTTTGAATGTTTTGAATGCCCATTTGG
>RFNU01000189.1 GCA_009927065.1 bacterium
ATCAATAAACTGAATAAAAATAAACTTCAGCTATAATAATAAAAATGAAGTTTATTTAGGTCGAGCAATGGATGCTGATAAGTTAAAAATAAAAAGTTCAATAGCCCAAAAACTTTTGACTATAGTGTTCTCATTCTACGTTGTCATTACCGTAATAGTAACCATATATCATATGTATACTGATTATGCCTCAACTAGTCAACGGATTCATGAACAATTAGATTCCACATTGGATCTCGTGAGTGTTCCTCTTGCAGAGTCCTTGTGGAATTATAATGGAGATGATATTAAAGCGGTTATAAAAGTTTTAACTGAAGCAAAGGTTATTTTAGGGGCTTTAGTAGAGGATGATCAGACTCAACAATGGAAAGGTGGGTTCATCCCTTCTGATGATCAAGGTAATTTTACTGAATATGATAGCTTAACAGGGAAAGCCAAAAGTAATCCTCAGTTTATCGCCGATCCTTTTGCCGCAAAGAAAGAGTTAATATATCAGGATGCGAGTGGAAAAAATCTAAAAATTGGGCAAATTACACTTTATACGTCGGCCGGGATCGTGCTAGATCAAGTTAAAGAGGTCTTTTTAGTTATTATTGTTAACTCTTTTCTTAAGAGTACAGCGCTTTGGGTTTTATTTTTGATCTTTGGTAAACGCTATTTAACAAAGCCTTTGACTGATATGACAGATGCTACTTTAAAAGTGGCGAGCGGTAATCTTGAGCGTACAAACATCACAAAAGATAAAAAATGGCCAACAGAAATTGATGTGTTATCAGATAATTTTGAAGCCATGACGGAACGATTATTAGAGGGACAAGCCAAAATCATCGCCACCCAATTGCGGTTACGCGATATTATCGACTCCATGCCGTCCATGATTTTAGGGATAAATTCAAAAGGCGAAGTCACTGAGTGGAATAAAGAAATGGCAAGATTTACAAATATTTCACCTGAACAAGCAGTGGGTAAAGAATTTCTGACTTTATATCAAAGCTATTCTTTCTTACTGCCTATTATAGCTAAGGTTTTAGAAAATAAAACATTAGAGCGTATTCCAAATCAAGTTGTGTATGTTAATCAACATCGTTCTTATCAAGACATTATCTTATATCCGATTGTAGATAACGATAATGTATCTATTATTATTAGGATTGATGATGTTACTCATAGAATTAACATGGAACGAGCGATGGTGCAAACAGAAAAAATGTCTTCTGTTGGAGCACTGGCTGCTGGAATGGCACATGAGATTAATACGCCCTTAGCGAATATTCTGCAAGGCTCACAAAATATTATGCGTCGTATTGATCCTACGATGGAAGCTAATCAAAAAGCTGCCCAAGAATTGGGACTAGATCTCAATCTAGTGATGAGTTATTTTAACCAAAGAAAAATTAGCACTTTTATTGATGCTATTAAAGAATCTGCAGAAAAAGCCTCTAAAACCGTTGCCAACCTCCTTCAGTTTTCTAATCAATCAAGTTCAGCTAAAACCGCATGCTCCTTTGCTGAAATGATCGATCAATCATTAGAGCTTGCCGCTACAGATTATGATTTAAAGCAAAATACTGACTTTAAAACAGTCGAAATCATTAAAGATATTCCAGCAGATTTACCTAAAGTCTATGCTTCTAGTACTGATATTAATCAGGTGATTTTGAACTTAATTAAAGTCTCTTGTCAATCAATGATGTCTCATGCTAAAAAGCAAATTATTAAGATAAAACTTTCATTAGAAAATAGTAAAGTTAAATTAGAATTATCTGATAATGGCCCCGGTTTAGATGAAGAAACACAAAAGAAAATTTTTGAACCATTTTTTACATCTAAAAATATTGGGGAGGGTGTTTCTTTAGGACTCTCAGTATCCTATAAAATTATTGTAGATTCTCATAAGGGCGATCTTACCATTTCTTCTGGAGAAAACGCTGGTACAACGTTTACTGTTATGTTGCCAGTTGCCACTGTTTAAAATTTGGGACATGATTTAATAAATATTCAACCCTGGCTATTTTGAAAAACCAGGGCTTCATTAAGATGAAAGGCGCATTATGAAACGATTAAAAAATTTCTACTTTATTGTTTTATTAATCAGTTGTTTTGAGGCTCATGCAACTGAATTACCACCTATTAAGATAGGTGTATCTAGTCCTGTAACAGGTGGATCGTATTCAATGGGTATAGGCCTGAGAAATGGGATTAGAATTGCGGCAGATGAAATCAATGCTGCAGGCGGTGTCTTAGGTCGAAAGATTCAATTAGTTGAACGAGATGATCAGGCTAATCCTGATTTAGGGCTTAAGCAAGCTGAAGATCTTGTTAAGAATGAAAAAGTTATTGCTGTTGTAGGCTATAGCAATACTGGTGTTATTTTAAAATGTGGTCATTTATACCAAGAAGCTAAAATCCCATTAATGTTAGGAGGTGCTGTTGGTACCAAATTAACAAAGATCTATCAAGATCAAGCAGAGAACTATTTTTTTAGAACAGCTCCTAGAGATGAAGTGCAGTCTATTATGATCGTGCGAGAGGCCCTAGAAAAAAGGGGCTTTAAAAAAGTTGCTCTCCTGACCGATACAACTCCTTATGGAGTGCTTGGCAGAGAGGATTTGCTACAGGCGCTGAATAAATATCAAATGGTCCCTGTTTCTGATGAAAAATTTAAAGTAGGTGATACTGATATGATGCCTCAGTTAAGTAAGGCTAAAGCAGCAGGTGCGGAATGTATTCTGGTTTATGGCATAGGTCCTGAGCTTGCTCATATAGCGATAGATATGAAAAAACTTGGCTGGAATAATGCACTCATTGGTTGTCAAAATTTAGCACAATCAAGTTTTATTGAGAAATCCGGAAAGGATGGCGTTGGTGCATGTATGCCGCAAAGTTTTATTCAAGCAGGTAATAGTAAAAAACGTAAATGGTTTATTGAGACTTACATGGAGAACTTTAATCCAAGTCAACGAAGAATGGAGTCAGCGATGTCTTCAGCTCAAGGGTATGATTCATTAAAAATATTAGCAGCGGGTATCGAACAAGCAGGATCGACTGATGGTAGTAAAATAGTGAACGCTTTAGAAAATCTTAATGCAACTATTGATGGAATCATTACGACTTACTCGCGTCCCTATTCACACACTGATCATGAAGCCGTTGAAGAAGAGGCTACAGTGATGGGGATGGTTCGTCAGGGTAGAGTGGTGTATGCTTATCGTGAAGATGCTGTAAGAGCGAATGCACAATAATAGTTTGTTAACTCAATACATTTTTTCTAGAAGAAACTGTTTAAAAGATGTTATGTTGTTGAGCATAGATTGTTTTCTCTAATGGAGAACGATGTTTTTATTATTGCTATTGATGACCAGTATTCAACATGACTCAATCTGCTGTCAAGCTGTTGTTTTTACAGGCATCTTGTAATAAATTCCTTATGGATATTCGTTCATGATAATCAGAATGTTCATTATCATGAAAATGGAATAACTTTTCATGATGAGTATGCTTTTTTGAAAGAAGAAGTTACAATGGCGCGAAGAGAGAAAAATATTTATTTTCATCATTAGAGAGTGAAGGCATTCTCTGGACCATCTAATATAATAATATATGGGTATAAAGACATTAAAAAATTAACTTATAAAAAGGGGTCTTGGCTTTGAACGATGTTGTAAAAAATCTGGTCTTATGGCTTACAATAGCGCTAATTTTCGTATCAGCTTTTTCAGGGGTTGGCACAGTGCAGCGCCAACCAAGACTTTTTACTTTTGACGAGTTTTTACAGAAAGTTAGCAATAAAGAGATTATTGAGGCTGAAATTGACACTCATACTATTCGTGGTCAGCTTCAAGATCATTCAACCTACTATACCGTTGTTCCTCAAGTCGCGCCACAAGTCTTACAAATGCTCATTGAGAAGAATATAAAAATTATAGGAAAAAGACCAGAGCAGCCATCTTTATTGCTTAATATTTTTGTTACTTGGTTTCCCATTATTCTGCTTATTGCTGTTTATTATTTTTTGATCATGAAATTGCAAGGAGGCATGGGTGGTCGAGGAGCGATGTCTTTTGGTAAATCTCGTGCACGGATGCTAGAAGAAGATCAAATAAAAATTACATTTGCAGATGTTGCCGGTGTTGATGAAGCTAAGCGAGAAGTACAAGAGCTTGTTGATTTCCTACGTAATCCTTCAAAATTTCAGAACATTGGAGGCAAAATTCCAAAAGGAGTTTTAATGGTTGGCCAGCCAGGCACTGGAAAGACCCTATTGGCCAAGGCAATTTCAGGTGAAGCTCGTGTCCCATTCTTTTCTATATCTGGATCTGATTTCGTTGAAATGTTTGTTGGTGTTGGAGCATCTCGAGTGAGAGATATGTTTGAGCAGGCTCGTAAACATGCTCCTTGCATTATTTTTATTGATGAAATAGATGCAGTTGGTCGACATCGTGGTGCAGGTTTAGGTGGTGGTCATGATGAGCGTGAGCAGACCTTGAACCAGTTGCTTGTTGAAATGGATGGTTTTGAAGGACATGAAGGTATTATCGTGATTGCAGCAACTAACCGTCCAGATGTTTTAGATAAAGCGTTATTGCGTCCAGGGCGATTCGATAGAAGAGTGACAGTAGGATTGCCGGATCTCAAAGGACGAAGTGATATTCTTAAAGTTCATCTTAAAAAGATACAGCTTGAAGACAATATTGATCCAACAATTATTGCCAGAGGAACACCTGGATTCTCTGGAGCAGATTTAGCAAATTTAGTCAATGAAGCGGCACTGTTTGCCGCTCGTGAAGATAAGGCAAAAGTTTCTATGTTAGAGCTTGATAAAGCTCGTGATAAAATTATTATGGGGCCAGAGCGCCGTTCAATGGTTATGACTGAAGAAGAAAAGCGTCTGACAGCTTATCATGAATCTGGGCATACCATAGTAGGACTTTTTGTTGCCGATCATGATCCTGTTTATAAAGTCACTATTATTCCTCGAGCACAGGCACTTGGAGTCACGATGTATTTGCCAGAAACAGAACGTTATTCAATATCGAAGGAAGCTTTAGAGTCTAAATTAGCAACATTATTTGGTGGCCGAGTAGCCGAAGAAATTATTTTTGGTCTTCATAAAGTAACAACAGGGGCATCCAATGATATCGAGCGCGCTACCGATATTGCTCGAAATATGGTAACACGATGGGGACTTTCTACGCGCATTGGGCCATTAAATTATGCTGATGAAGAAGGAGAAGTATTTTTAGGGCGAACAACACAGCAAAGAAAAGAAATTTCAGAGGAAACAACTCGTCTGATTGATGAAGAAATTAAAGGAATTATTAATCAAAGTTATACAAAAGCAAAAGAAATCTTACAAGAAAACATAGAGTTATTACATCGTATGGCTGAAGCCTTATTAGTTTATGAAACATTAGATAAAGATCAAATAGCTCTACTTTTTGAAGGCAAATCTTTGCCACCGCTTTTTGTGCAGCCGCCAGTAGAAGAGAATCACTAAAAGATAACTTTCTTTCGCCAAGATCTCGCATTACAATAAAGTTTGATCTTGGCTAAGCATAAGGATTGATTCATGAGTGCTCTTTTTGGAACTGACGGTATTAGGGCTACAGTAGGGTGTTATCCTGTAACACCGGAGAGTTTCCTGCAACTCGGGTGGGCGCTTGGATCTTGGATTGGTTCTGGAAAAGTATTAATCGGCAAAGATACGCGCCTTTCGGGTTATATGCTAGAGTCAGCCTTAGAAGCAGGGTTAGCTGCAGCTGGTATTGATGTTTATTTAACGGGTCCTTTACCCACTCCCGCGATTGCCTATTTAACACAGTCCTTAAACGCTCAAGCAGGTCTGGTCATTTCAGCTTCGCACAATCCTTTTTATGATAATGGACTGAAAATTTTTTCAAGTGATGGATTAAAATTAACGACTGAGCAGCAAAATAATATAACCTCTTTTTTTCAAAAAAAAATCACTGTTGCTACCTCTTATGAATTAGGTAAAGCACATCGATTGAATGATGCCGCGGGGCGTTATATTGAATTTCTCAAGAGCCACTTTTCATCACTCGATCTTTCTGGGATTAGTATTATATTAGACTGTGCACATGGAGCGGCTTATCAAATAGCCCCAGAGCTTTTTAAAGAGCTGAGAGCAAATGTTCAGGTTATTAACGATCAGCCTAATGGTTATAATATTAATAAAAATGCAGGAGTCATGGATCTGGACTTACTCGAAAAAGTAGTGCATGAACAAAAGCCAAAGTTTGCATTTGCTTTTGATGGTGATGCCGATCGATTAGTCGCCTATGTTAATGGAAAAAAAATAAATCCTAACCATATCTTATTAGTACTCTACGATTATTACCAACTTAGGGGTATGAGCAAAACAGGGATTGCTATGACTTGCTTAACAAACCTTGGAGTACAAGATTATTGCTCTACGCAAGGGATTGCTCATGTCAGTACTGATGTAGGTGATCGTAATTTAATTTATGCATGTTTACAATATGATTGGACAATAGCTGGTGAGCCATCAGGTCATTATTTATTGATGGATAAATTAAAAACAGCGGATGCGTTATTAACAGCATTAGCACTGGTTGATTATTTTATTCGAACAGAGAAAACAGCCGAATATTTTGAAAAAAAAGCTCCCCTTTATCCATCCTTAATTCATAATTTCCATATCAATGATCCGAAAACCGTTTTATCTAAAAACCATATTACTGAAAGTTTAGAAAAAATTAAAAAAAACAACCCTAGTGAGCGAGTGATTATCAGAGCATCAGGAACTGAACCAGTGATTAGAATTTATGCAGAAGGTAAAAATCTGTCTACAGTAGAAGAGATCATTAAAGAAGCTATAGCTATTTTTGAAAAATATAAAGAAGATACAACAGGGATTGTTGATGAAAAAGTTCTTGCTCATTAATTGGAAACATCATTGGATAGATGATATTGATGGATTTGTCGATTTCATAAAAATAAATGAACAGCAAAACAATGAACTCTTGTTTTTATTAGCACCTCCTCATCCTTTATTGGGTTTATTATCTAAAAAAATACCCACATCTTTAGCTGCACAAGGTGTAACTCATAAACCACTTGGGCCCTATACCGGGACTGTAGGAGCAGCTTATCTTGGAAAAATGGGTATAAAGTATGTCTTATTAGGACATCATGACATGCGAATCAATGGGCTAACTGAGCAAGATATTGAATTAAGTTATATCGCGTGTTTACAGGAAAAAATCCAACCGATTTTATGTTGTGGTGCGTATGATATGGCTTCGTTAGAGAGTGGATTGAAAGAACAATTAAGATTCCTAATGAATCAAGGTCCTCAAGAAATTATGATAGCTTATGAGCCTTACTGGGCTATAGGAAAAGAGTCTTTATTGATTGATTTTGAGCATCTACAGTGTGTTTATCAGCTTATTCTTTCTTTTTTACCAGACGGTTCATCATTTAAATTTTTTTATGGGGGCGGCTTGGATCTCGACAAAGCAAGATCATTAATAAAAGAGCCTTTCATTTCCGGACTTCTGCTTGGTCGGCTAGGCTTAAATTTAAATATTTTAAAAGAGATGAGCTTAAACCCTTCAAAGAACAAAATAATCAATGAGATAAGAGATTAAAGTAAAAAAAACAATCGTATAAAACCCTTCCCCCACCCCTTTATTTTCTTGAAGCTTCTTGGTAATATGGCTCTGGATTTAATGCATTTGCCAAATTGTTGGAGTTATTCTTTGAAAGCATTGTTAAGTTTCTTTTACGTCACCACTTGTATTTTATTGATACTATCTATTTTAATGCAAAGTAGTAAAGGCGGCCAGTACGGAGCAGGCACCTCAACTTATGCTTCACGATCATTTTTTGGATCTGCTGGATCAAAAGGATTTTTATACACAGCGACCAAATGGCTTATTGCATTTTTTTTCATATTAGCTTTTGTTCATATTGCTTATGATTATCGTATGATGAATAAAGCGGCTCAAAAAACTTCTTTATTACCGATAGACTTGATTAAGCAATAAGCTTATCCCTCATTTCAAGCCCAAGTGGTGGAATTGGTAGACACGCTATCTTGAGGGGGTAGTAGTTTCGGCTGTGCCGGTTCGAGTCCGGCCTTGGGCACCATCTCTATCTTTATTTCATTTGAAAAAATACTTTTTTAAAAAATCACTAATAATAGAATCATATATCTTATTGATCAAAGGCGATGTACTTCATCATATAAAATAATAACTCAACATACTGTTATTGTTTCCTTAACATGCTCATTAATAATAATAAAATTATTCTTTGAAAGAAAAAAATAATCTCCTTGCATAAAGTTATCTCACTCATGCCTCGTTATCAGTAAAAATATACTAAAATTATTAACAAGTTTCCCTAACTTTTTTATTATGTGGGATCAGTATAAAGCTTTAGTATATTTTTTCTTATTCGGTCTAATAATAGCTACCATCCCTCTTTTTGTAAGCAAATTCATTGCTCCTAAAAATCCTTCTGTTGATAAGCTCAAAAGTTATGAATGCGGATTCGACGCGTTTTCTGATGCTCGATTTCAATTTGATATACGATTTTATTTGATAGCTATTCTTTTTATTATTTTTGATTTAGAAATGGCATTTTTATTTCCTTGGGCAATACTTATCAAGTCAGGGTTACACTCTGAAGGTTTTTTTGCAATGATTGCTTTTTTAATTATGCTTTTTGCTGGATTTTGTTATGAATGGAAAAAAGGGGCCTTAGAATGGGAGTAGAGCATCGTTCTCAAGAGTTGGGGTACATCACAGCCAGACTGGAGGATTTAGTTGCTTGGGCCCGCTCAGGATCTGTTTGGCCAATGACTTTTGGATTGGCTTGTTGTGCCGTTGAGATGATGCATGCTGGTGCTTCTCGATTTGACCTCGATCGTTTTGGGATCATGCTGCGCCCAAGCCCGAGACAGTCTGATGTGATGATTATTGCAGGAACATTATGCAATAAGATGGCACCAGCATTACGTCGCGTCTACGATCAGATGCCGGATCCTAAATGGGTTATTTCAATGGGATCTTGTGCTAACGGTGGTGGATACTATCATTATAGTTATTCAGTTGTACGGGGCTGCGATAGAATTGTTCCAGTCGATATTTATGTTCCTGGATGTCCGCCCACAGCAGAAGCATTAATTTATGGCATTTTACAATTACAAGAAAAAATCATGAATCAACATCGTAAGCAAGTTGAGCTATAAGTGAGTTCTCTATGAATTTAAAAAGTATTTTAACGAGCCTCTTGGGTGATGGAGTGAATTGCTCAAGCACTCCTCAAGGAGAAATACAACTTCAAGTTGATCATTTATTATACTTTCCAGTGGCTCAGAGCCTTTTAAGAAATAACATAGTGCCTTTTGAACAGCTTATTGATTTAACAGTTGTTGATTTGCTTTTTTATGGAAAAAGTGATTGGAAAACCCAAAAAGCAACAATGCAAGGCTTTAGCAGAGCAGTGTTAGAAAAGGATTTCCAACATGCTCAGCAGCCTCAACGATTTGAACTCGTCACTCATTTTTTATCGTATAAGACAAATAGTCGAGTTCGTTTGAAGAGCTTTATTCCAACAACTTTAGAAATGATGAGTTTATCTGAGCTGTGGCCTAATGCAGATTGGCATGAAAGAGAAGCTTTTGATTTATTTGGGGTAATCTTTAAAAACCATAAGGATTTAAGAAGGATTTTAACAGACTATGGATTCGTAGGATTTCCTTTTAGAAAAGATTTTCCTGTTATCGGCGAAGTTGAATTGAGATATGATTATGAACAAAAACGATGCATCTATGAACCAACATCTATTGAGGATAGAACATTAACCCCCAAAGTCATAAGACAAAGTTAGTAAGAGAGGCTTATTTTTATGACTGAACTTAAAAGCTATACGCTTAATTTTGGACCACAACATCCAGGCGCACACGGTGTATTACGCTTAGTCTTAGAGCTTGATGGAGAGATCGTTTTACGAGCTGACCCACATATTGGATTATTACATCGTGCTACAGAAAAATTGGCTGAAACAAAGCCATATAATCAATCGATCGGTTATATGGATAGACTCGATTATGTTTCAATGATGTGTAATGAACACGCATATGTCTTGGCTATTGAGCAATTGCTTGGAGTCACTCCACCGTTGCGCGCGCAGTACATTAGAGTGATGTTTGATGAAATCACTCGTCTATTAAATCATCTCCTGTGGCTTGGAGCACATGGCTTAGATATTGGTGCAATGAGTATGTTTTTGTACTGTTTCAAAGAACGAGAGACGCTTATGGACTGTTACGAAGCAGTCTCTGGTGCTAGGATGCATGCAAATTACTATCGTCCTGGTGGAGTCCATCGTGATCTTCCGAAAAAAATGCCTTTATATCAACCCTATCCAGGACAAAACCCTAAAGATGTTGAGAAACTTAATGAGCATCGTCATGGATCTTTCTTAGATTTTCTACAAGAGTTTATTTTCCAGTTTCCAAAAAGAATAGACGAATATGAAACATTGCTTACTGACAATCGTATCTGGAAACAGCGATTAGTTGGAATAGGAGTATTGACTCCAGAAAGAGCGATCGCTTTAGGTATGACCGGCCCTATGCTGAGAGGTAGTGGAGTTGCTTGGGATTTACGAAAGAAACAGCCTTATGAGGTTTACCATCTTCTTGATTTTGACATTCCTATTGGGAAAGAAGGTGATTGTTATGATCGCTATTTAGTTCGCATAGAAGAAATGAGGCAATCAACAAAAATTATTCAGCAATGTATTGATTGGCTTAGAATCAATCCAGGTATAGTAAAAGTCGATAATCATAAAATCACGCCACCGGAACAATCCCAGATGAAAGAAGGGATGGAGGAAATGATCCATCATTTCAAATTGTTTAGCGAAGGATATTGTGTGCCTAAAGGGGAAATTTATAGTGCAATCGAACATCCTAAAGGAGAATTAGGTGTTTATTTAGTTTCTGATGGAGCGAATAAACCTTATCGTATGAAAGTCAGAACAGCAAGTTTTACCCATTTATCAGCACTTAATGAAATGGTTAAAGGTCACATGCTTGCTGATGTTGTAACGATTATAGGGACAATGGATATTATTTTTGGGGAAATCGATAGATGAGGAATCCTCTTTTACCAGATGACGTGTATGCAGCGATAGATAAGGCAGTAGCAAAATACCCTGTCGGCCAACAACGTTCAGCAACAAAAGCTGCATTGATGTTAGTACAGCGTTTCAATAAAGGATACTTAACAACACCATTAATGGATGCTGTTGCAGAGTATTTATTATTACCACCTATAGCTGTTTATGAAGTTGCAAGCTTTTATACTCTCTTTGAATCTGAGCCTGTTGGGGTATACAAAATATCTCTTTGTACCAATGTTTCTTGCTATCTGCGTGGATGCGAAGATATTAAAGATTATCTTTTTAAGCGGTTGCAAATAAAATTTGGTGAAACCACTGAAGATAAACGCTTTACTTTAAAAGAAGTAGAGTGTTTGGCTGCATGTACTCAAGCCCCTGCGATGCAAATTAATGGAGACTATCATGAAAATCTTACTCTTGAGTCCATTGAAAAGATTTTAGCTGAGTTGGAGTAAAGAATGATTTATAACCAAGTTTGCTATCGTACATTAGGAAGAGACAACCCATCCTCTCTTCAAGTCTATCAACAGTTAGGCGGTTACAGCGTTATTAAAAAAATCCTTGATGAAAAACGCACTGCTGAAAGTATTATTGAAGAGTTAAAGCGCTCAAATCTTAGAGGAAGAGGTGGAGCTGGATTTCCTACAGGATTGAAATGGAGTTTTATGCCCATTCATCGTTCTGTTGAAAAATATGTTCTATGCAACTCTGATGAAAGCGAGCCTGGTGCATGTAAAGACAGAGATATTTTGCGATTTAATCCCCATCAAGTGATAGAAGGCATTATAATTGCTGCCTATGTGACCGGAGCTAAAGTCGGCTACAACTATATGCGTGGAGAGTTTGAGAAAGAGCCTTATCAACGCATGGAGAAAGCATTACACGAAGCTTATCAAGCAGGATTTCTTGGAGAAAATATTCTTGGCTCAACATTTAGTTTTGATCTTCATAATGTTTTGGGGGCGGGATCTTATGTTTGTGGAGAAGAAACGGCCTTAATGGAGTCTCTTGAAGGAAAAAAAGGATTGCCTCGATTTAAACCCCCTTTTCCTGCAAATTTTGGATTATATGGGTGTCCAACTAATATTAATAATACTGAAACTTATGCTTCCGTTCCCGTTATTTTACAACAAGGCAGCGACTGGTTTTCAAAACTAGGAAAACCTAATAATGGTGGTACAAAAATATTTAGTGTTTCAGGGCATGTGAATCGTCCAGGAAATTATGAACTGAGTCTTGGTGTAAGTTTTAAAGATTTATTAAATCTTGCTGGGGGAGTCTGGAAAAATCGAGCTTTAAAAGCAGTTATACCCGGAGGATCATCTACACCGATCTTACCTAAAGATATTATCCTAGAATGCACCATGGATTATGATAATTTAGCTAAAGCAGGATCACTATTAGGATCCGGCTCAGTCATAGTGCTTGATGAAACAACAGATATGCCTGCTTTATTGGAAAGAATTTCATTGTTCTACTATAGAGAGTCTTGCGGACAGTGTAGTCCTTGTCGTGAAGGTACAGGTTGGCTGTGGCGCATATTGAACAGAATTAATAAAGGAGAGGGGAAGTTAGAAGATCTTGCAGAGCTTGATCGTGTTGCAAGCAATATAGCGGGTAGGACTATTTGCGCTTTAGGAGATGCTGCCTCTATGCCTGTTCGATCATTTTTAAAACATTATCGTGATGAGTTCGAGCAAAAAATCAGGATATAGGAAATAACACAATGAGTCTTACTATCACTATTGATGGCCAACAATATGAAGCAGAACAAGGAGCGATGATTATTGAAATCGCCGATAGAGTTGGAGTTAAGATTCCAAGATTCTGTTATCATCCATCACTCTCTATTGCCGCTAATTGTCGCATGTGTTTAGTAGAAACAAGTAATTCGTCTAGACCAGTGCCCGCGTGTGCAACTCCCATTATTGATGGAATGGTTGTTTCCACTTTAAGTCAGAAAACACAAGACGCACAAAAATCAGTCTTGGAATTTTTGCTGATCAATCATCCTTTAGATTGTCCTATTTGTGATCAAGGAGGTGAATGCGAGCTTCAAGATTTATCATTAGAATATGGAAATAATCAAAGCTATTATCATGAAACAAAAAGAACAGTTCCTGATTTAAGTTTAGGACCACTTATTGCAACTGATATGACACGTTGTATTCATTGTACTCGCTGTGTTCGTTTTGGGACAGAAATTGCAGGAATAAGAGAAATGGGTGCCACTGGCCGCACAGAGTTTATGCGTATAGGAACCTTTTTAGAATCTGAATTGAGATCTGAGCTGTCGGGTAATATTATTGATTTGTGTCCTGTTGGGGCGTTAACATCAAAACCTAATAGATTTATTGGGCGCTCATGGGAGTTTAAGCAGAAAGACGGTCTTGCTATACATGATAGTTGTTTTTCATCAGTACATTGGAATGTTTTGCACGATCAACTTAAAAGAGTTTTACCCAGAGCAAATGATAGAATGAATGAAATATGGTTGAGCGATAGAGATAGATTTTCTTACCTTGGCTTGAATCATCTTAGTCGCTTAAATTCCCCTAAGATAAAAATCAATAATCAATGGGTGACTTGCAGTTGGAATAGAGCGATCGAAGAAATTAAATATCTTGTTCAGCATCACCAGGCTGACTCTATAACAGGGCTTTATCACTCAATAGTCTCAATGGAAGAGTCCAAATTATTTAACGAATTAATTTTACGATTAACCGGCAATCAAAAAATAGGATATCTTGTTAATCACTCAGATACTTTTAGTTCACCATTACCATTTACATGTGCTGACCTTAAAAATCAGCCTTTATTGATCATTGGAACAAATTTTAATTTAGAACACCCTATATTAGCGCATCATGTGCGCCAATCATTATTCCAAGGCAATAATGTTTTTCATATAGGTTCGCTTGATGAACAAATGGGGATGCAAGGCTTAAAGCAAATAGTCAAAAACCCTCAGGATTTCACACAAACACTTATTAATATTTTAAAGAAAGATGTTTCCCCTGCTCTTTCTGATCAAGATCAATTCTTTAAAAACGAATTAATCAGTTCAAATCAACCGTTCAATATCTTATTGAGTGCATCGATGCGATATTGCTTTGATTATGATCATATTATCGAATTAGCGCATGAACTAGTTGCACTTTATGGGGGTAAAGTAGGGGTCTTAAGTCAAGCTAATGCTATTGGTTGTCAACAACAAATCCCAGATAGAGAGTTTTTTGATTATCAATGCAAATTAGCATTTACCTTGCATTTAGAGCCAGAAGATTATGCTCATGATCAAAAAGCGAGAGAATGGATTGAGAACGCAGATGACTTGATTGCTTTAACAGCATTTGAGCATCCAAGTGTTATGCAAAAAGCAACCATCATGTTACCCGCTGGCTTATTAGCTGAGAATGAGGGTCACTATTTCAATTGCTTTGGAGCGGCTGAATTTTCCAACCAAGGTGTTCATGGATTAGGCGAAACAAAACCAGCTTGGAAAATTTTGGCAGTTCTGATCGAAACTTTAACCACAATCGATACAGTATATCGTTCTGTTCATGATATTCCCGTCAACTCTCAACACTCTCAACATACTGGCCTAAAAACAAAAAAACCTTTGATATCATATGATATCGATCAAAAAAACCATTCTCTTTTAGTCATTCAACATCCATATGCATTAGATCCTTTGTTACGTCGTAGTGAGGCTTTGCAGGCAACACAAGATGCTTTATTGCGTCACGAACTTTGGCTCAGCTCTGATCTTTTCGCACTCTACTCACTCAAAAATGGCGAAAAAGTAAGACTGGTTTTTAATGATGGCTCTTCTTTTGAAAAATCAGTGAGAGAAGAAAATAAATTAGCAGGTAATACAATCATTTATTGGGCCGGATTATTTTATGAAGAAGTGCCTGTCATCAGTGGTCCTGTTCAATTAAGGAAGGTGTCGTTTTGATTATTCCTATTATTTTGCAAGAAATCTTAAAAACATTGATCGTTGTTATAAGTGTTCTGTTAGGAATGGCTTATTTAACGTACGCTGAGCGTCGAGTTATTGGTTTTATACAATCACGATTAGGCCCCAACAGGGTAGGTCCATACGGATTATTGCAACCATTTGCTGATGGTTTGAAATTAATTGCAAAAGAAAGTATTCAGCCGACGCTTTCGAATAAAGGATTATTTCAGGCCGCTCCCATTATTGCTTTTACTACCGCCATAGCTGTATGGGGATTGCTACCGATTAGCCCAAAGGGTTTTTTTGTAGAGAGCGACATAGGATTGTTGATGTTATTAACATTGAACTCTATAGGCGTGTACGGGATTATGATTGCCGGCTGGGCTTCAAATTCAAAATATGCACTTTTAGGATCATTACGCTCAGCAGCACAGGTGCTTTCCTATGAAATAGGTATGGGAGTTTCTTTTATTGCCGTTATTATGGCCTCAGGTAGTATGAATTTGAAGCAAATTATTCTTGGACAAACAGGATCTATTTTAAATTGGTATATTATTCCGCTTTTTCCTCTTTTTATTATTTATTGGATCTGTGCGTTAGCAGAAACCAATCGATTACCTTTTGATGTTGCTGAAGGAGAGTCAGAGCTCGTCGGTGGTTACCATGTTGAATATTCAGGATGGAATTTCGCATTATTTTTTCTTGCTGAATATATAAATATGATCGTTGTTTCTGTCTTAGCGACTATTTTGTTTTTGGGAGGATATCTATCGCCCTTCGAAAATACATTCATAGGCCTGTATTTACAATGGATACCGCCGACTTTTTGGCTTATGTTAAAAACAGCGGTTATGTTATTTTCATTTCTTTGGATTAGAGCAACATTACCTAGATATCGATACGATCAACTGATGCGACTAGGATGGAAAATACTGATTCCTAGCGCTTGTCTTTGGTTGTTTCTTGTTATGTTCATGGCTCAATACCATGTTGGACCATGGTTTAAATAGGAATTATCATGAAAAAATATTCATATGCAAAAGGATTATATCAGTGGTTACTCGTTGATATCATTCAAGGGCTATCTTTAACAGCGAGTTATTTTTTCGCAAGAAAAATTACAATAGCTTACCCTGAGCAAGAAATACCTCGTTCATCTCGGTTTAGAGGTATTCACGCATTAAGGAAATATCCTAATGGAGAAGAACGTTGTATTGCTTGCAAGTTATGTGAAGCCGTCTGTCCTGCGTTAGCTATTACAATTGATTCTCATGAACGTGAAGATGGCTCTAGAAGAACAACACGTTATGAAATAGATCTTTTTAAATGTATTTTTTGTGGTTTATGTGAAGAGAGCTGTCCTGTAGATGCAATAGTGGAAACTAAACAATCACATTATGCTATTTTGGAGAGAGGATATAATATTTTAGATAAACCGTTGTTATTAGCCCTTGGTGAGCGTTATGAAGAAGAAATTGCGCACGATCGATTACAATAAGAATACAAGGAGTCATTCATGGATCTTAAAGTAGCCTTCCTTAATCTGTCTAGCCTAATCGCTTTAATGACTGCTATCTATATGATTCATGAAACTAATCCTGTTCGTTCAGCCTTTGCTCTGATCGGCGTTTTTTTGCTAACAGCTATTCATTGGTTTTTATCTCAAGCAGAATTTTTAGCAGTTATGTTGATTCTGGTTTATGTTGGCGCTGTTATGGTCCTCTTTCTTTTTGTCATCATGATGATTCAAGAGCCAGTAGTAAAAACGAAAAAACTAAGAATATTCTTTTTTCAGGCGTTAATCTCGCTATTAACGCTTGGGTGCGCCTTACAAATCATGCATCCTTATATCGCTGACTTGCTCAAAACGATATCTCCAAGTAAAAGTCAAATAACATTTCATATGTTAGCGCAGACATTATTTAGTCAATATCTTTTTCCTTTTGAATTATGCGGCATTATTTTGTTAGCAGCGATGATATCTGCTGTCTCGTTAACACTGAGAGGACCTAGAAATCGTCGCGCTCAAGAGATCGAACAACAGATCCAAGCTCAAAAAAAAGAACGCCTTATTTTAATTAAAGACATGCAGCCATAAAACAAGGATCCAGAATAATGGAGTCATTAATACATTATTATGCCACAGCACTTTTTTTGATTGGACTCATTGGATTATTACGCCATCGAGATCATTTAATAATGTTTTTGATGTGCTTAGAGTTAATGTTGTTGGGGGTGAATACAAATTTCATAGGTTTTGCATCGATTCATGGCCAAAGTGCTGGTCAAATCATAGTATTTTTCATTTTAACAGTAGCTGCAGCTGAAGTTGCTATTGGGTTGGCATTACTCATCCTTCTTTTTAGACAGAAAAAATCTGTAACTATTCAAACCATTACTGAGTTACGAGGGTGATCGCATGTTGCTTCAAACTTTATCACATTTGCTTTTAATCACCCCTTTGATGGGGGCGATTTTTGCTGGAACAGTTGGTTTGCATTTAAAACCACGATGGGCTCAATCTATGACAATTGCGAGCGTCAGTGTCAGCTGTTTTATATCTTGGTTTTTATTTTACTATGGTGTAGGACTGACTGAAGCTAGTCACATTCATTTATTTTCATGGTTGAAATTCAATAATTTTACAGTAGATTGGGCCTATCTTATTGATACTCCTTCTATGATCATGATCCTTGTGGTGACGTCAATCTCATTGTTAGTACATATTTATTCGTTAGGGTATATGAAGGATGACTTGAGTCAACCACGCTTTTTTGCTTATTTATCTCTTTTTACTTTCATGATGTTATCGCTAGTAATGGCAAATAACTTAATTATGATGTTTTTTGGCTGGGAAGGCGTTGGTTTAGTTTCTTATTTATTAATTGGATTTTGGATGGGAAGGCCTTCTGCAGCGAATGCTAATATAAAAGCATTTATTGTTAATCGTTTTGGAGATATAGCTTTATTCTTAGCTATTGCTATGATTTATAAAAATTTTAATTCTTTTAATTACAGTGAAATTCTTGTTTCAAACACTGTGGAGGGATTATCTTCTGTGATGATGTCTTCGTCGTTCAATGTTATTGATGTGATTTGTGGCTTGATTTTCATCAGTGTTATGACAAAATCAGCTCAGATACCTTTTTACTTTTGGTTCCCAGATTCAATGGAAGGACCTACTCCAATTTCAGCGTTAATTCATGCCGCAACCATGGTGACAGCAGGAATTTTTTTAGTGATTCGAATGGCGCCATTTTTTATCCTAAGTCCTATAGTCTCTTCCTTGATGATTTTGATTGGTGGATTAACGATTATTTCAGCGGGTGCTATTGCTTTAGTTCAGGATGATATTAAACGTGTCATAGCATACTCAACAATTTCTCAACTAGGGTATATGGTTTTATCGTTGGGATTATCTGCTTATACATTTGCATTGTTTCATTTAGCAACGCATGCTGTTTTTAAATCATTACTATTTTTAGCTGCTGGTGGCGTTATTATGACGTTTAATCATCAACAAAATATGAATACTATGGGCGGATTAATAAAATCTCATCCATTACTCACTTTGCTGATGGCTATCGGTTTGTTGTCATTAATGGGATTTCCTGGCTTAGCAGGTTTTTTTTCAAAAGATCTTATTGTTGAAACAGCTGTACATCAACACCATGCTTTTGCGTACGCATCATCGATGATCGGTCTATTTTTAACATCTCTTTACAGCTATCGACTTTTTTATAAAGTTTGTATCGTAAGAAGTATGACTCAAATAACAAAGCATCATATTCCTTTCTCAATTTATCTGGTATTAGGGCTGTTAGCCTCCATGTCTTTTTTAGTTGGACCTTTAGGGTTCCAATATATTAAAGACTCTTTTGTTGATGGTGTTGGATTGTACGATCGACTGCTCATTCAGGAGATTATTGATCGTGATGTTAATTTGATAGAGATTATTCTTGTAGGTTTTACAAGACTACCTTTATTAATCACGGTTGCTTCTGTATTTATTATTCATCATGTTTATAAGGGATCATTATTTAATCTCAGTTATTTTGTCATGCATCATTTTAATTTTATTTCTCGAGCGCTCAAAGTTGAATTTGCTTTTAATTGGGTTGCCACAGTACTCATAGCACCTCTTTTTTACCACATTGGCCGCTTGGCAAATAATGTGATCGAGTCTTTTTTTATCGATCGTTTTATTGTTGATGGGTCTTCTAAAATTGTTTTAAGAATTAGCCAATCTCTTCAATATCTGCAATCAGGTTTTGTGCAATATTACTTTTGTGGCAGTTTGATAGGGGTGTGTACATTGTTTCTTATGATGAATTATTATGCTTAAAAGGAAATATTCATGAGCCAATTGAGTCTTTATACATTAATATGGCCTAATTTCTTAGCAGCATTTATGTGCTATTTGGGTTTTAATAAAGTGAATAGATTAATAAGCTTATTAACTTTATTAGGTTTATGGATTGTTTTTTTTCATATGATAAATAACATGGGAAGCATCTGGCCTTCATTAGCTACAGATCCTTCAGTCTCTTATTGGTATGCCGTGGATGGTTTATCGATTCCTATGATATTTCTTAGCTTATTAACCGGATCACTGGTTATTCTGCATGCATCAGTGACTGAGCGCAAGAATCCTGAACTTTTTATTGGACATATTTTCTCTTTAATAGGATCCTTAATAGGTTTTTTTGCATCTAATCATATTCTTTTATTTTACATTTTCTTTGAAGCAATGCTTATCCCTTTGTTCCTTCTTATCTTAGGTTGGGGAAGTAGTGAGCGGCTTTATGCGGCAAAGAAGTTTTTTATCTATACTTTTGTTGGCTCTATATTCTTAATTTTTGGATTATTACTATTAGGATCTCAATTGCATCTGCAAGAGGTGCCAAATCCATATTGTATTTCATCTCTCTCTCAGATTAAGCTGTCAGTCAACCAACAACATTTCTTAGTATTGTTCTTGTCGGTTGCCTTTTTAATCAAGATGCCTCTTTGGCCTTTGCATTCATGGTTGCCTCATGCGCATACACAAGCGCCTACAGGCGGATCTGTCATGTTGGCCTCGGTTTTGTTGAAAGTGGGTGGTTATGGGCTCTTGAGGATTGTTTTGCCTACCGTTCCTGCTGGTTTAGTGTATTTAAGCCCTCTGTTAGAGATCATGAGCATTATCGCGATTATTTATATAGGGATGATAGCTTTGAGTCAAACCGATACTAAAAAAATGATAGCTTACTCCTCTGTGGCTCATATGGGGTTTATTTCTTTAGGTTTGTGTATGTTGCTTCAAGCGGCACAGTTACGCAATATTACGCTTTTTAAAATACTTTTCAATGGTATTTATATTCAGATGATTTCTCATGGCTTTATTTCTGCAGGGTTGTTTTTTTGTATAGGGATGATTTATGAACGAACTCATTCTCGCGATCTATGGAGTTATGGTGGATTCGCGCAAATGATGCCTTATATGACGTTTGCTTTCATGTTTTTAGCATTAGCCAATAGCGCAATACCAGGCACATCAGGGTTTGTTGGCGAGTTTTTAATCAATATTGGCACTTTTTACCTTCAACCAAAGATAGCTATGATAACTACTTTCGCACTAGTTACTAATGCTTGTTATAATTTTTTGTTAGTCAAACAGTTGTTTTACGGACCTATTCGTAATAAGGAGGGGATGGTTATCACGGACTGTACTCTTGCAGAGAAGTTCATTTTGGGTGTATTGATCACTCTTGTGCTCACTTTGGGTTGTTTTCCTTCCTTTTTAACAAATAGGCTTGATGGGATTAGCACTGATTTTTTTACACAATTAACAAAAGCTTAAGGATCGTAAAATGGAACTGTATGCATACGTAAAAGCATTTCCAGAGCAGTCAGTAATCTTAAGCGGGTTGCTTATCATGACTTGTTTGGTTAAAAACAATCCTGAAGATTACCATAGAAGCTTAAGACTTTATCTCTTAACTTGCACGATAGCATTCCTCAGTGTTTTTTTTAATGAGAAGGATTTTTTTCATAATGAATTTATTATGAAAGGAGATTTTTCAGATATGCTCACGCAAACAGCCTATGTTATTGCAATCTGTTGCGGTTTTTTTGTCAAAAAGGATGCTTATAAGCACAAACAAGAAGTGTTGATGTTGATGTTGATAGCCTTAATAGGCTTTAAAGTCGTTATTGACGCTCAACATTTAATGAGTCTTTTTTTAGGAGTAGAGCTATTATCTTTTCCATTGTATGCCCTTATTGGTTTATCACCAATGCCCTATTCTACGGAATCTGCACTTAAATACTATTTACAAGGCTCTATGATAAGCGCTTTATTCTTATACGGATGTTCTTGGTTATATGGAATAACAGCAAGTTTTGATATGCTTCTCTTATTGAGTGCATTTAACTCATCAATATTAAGTTTGCTGAGCGGTATTTTAGTATTAGGATTGTTTTTATTTAAACTCGGTTTAATTCCTTTTCATTTTTGGATTTTTGATCTTTATCATCAAGCACAACGCTCATTAATTTTCTTTATTTCTTTAATTCCAAAATTAGCTTTACTTGTTGTTATTTCAAAGTTTTTGAAATATTCCTCCTTAAATTGGACCCCTGTATTTATAGCAGTCATTCTTGTATCCACTCTTTGGGGTAATATTGGGGCTTTTAAGCAAGAGTCTATTCAACGCTTGTTAGGATATGCAAGTCTTGCTCAAATAGCCTTTGCTTTAAGTGGGTTATTAATGAATTCAACATTCGGGCTTGCGAGCAGTTTAATTTTTATCGTTGTTTATGGCGTTGGATTATTTTTTGTTCTTATTGGTATTCATAAATTTAATTTTAATGATCCAATACCTCTTTTTAAAATGGATGGGTTAGTTGAGCAAGACAAGTTTGGAGCATGGATGATGACGTTTGGGTTGCTTAGTTTAGCTGGAGTCCCCCCTTTTCCTGGTTTTTTTAGTAAGATATTAATTATCTATGAGCTTATAAACACACAATTTATTTTACTAGCGGCTTTATTATTAGGAATGAGTATTTTTAGTTGTGCTTATTATATAGGGTTAATTGCACGGTTACATTATACTGATAGTGCAAAGATGGGCTTGAATAAAATGAGTTTCTAAATGATGCCTAATCAATCCTGAGACAAGAGTAGCTATAATAAGAATTATTAAAAATATCTATTGCATTTTATTTTTGATGTTTTATAATAACAATCAGCTGCGGGGTGGAGCAGTCTGGCAGCTCGTCGGGCTCATAACCCGAAGGTCGTAGGTTCGAATCCTGCCCCCGCTACCAATATTATTATAAAATTTTTAAAAGGGGCTTTAAGCCCCTTTTTTATTAACTCAAGATAACAAATTCCTGCACATTTAACATTAGGGGTATCATGGCACTCAGTGCATCGTGATTGTAATGTACAATTATGGACTGAAAAAAATCTTTATAGTATAAGTGATTCTAGTGCTATATAAGATTGCAGTGATTTAATAATCAACAAATAGATATCAATACAATAAACATTTTTATTGTGAATCAGATATTGATTTAAGTTTAGCAGAGAACACAACCGGAGGGTGTGATGAGCAAGGACAAAGAAATTAAAATAATTATTGATGCCGTTTCTAACGAAAAAGATATTGATAAAGAAGTTGTTTTTGAAGCGCTGGAAGAAGCTCTTGCCTCCGCTCATCAAAAACATTTAGACGAGCCGAATGCGCAGATTGAAGTTTTGATTGATAGAAAAACTGGAGAGATTCATACTGCCCGTATTTGGGATGTTGTTGATTCAGAAGACGACATTATGGAGCCCTCTCTTGAAATTAATCTTCACAATGCTTTAGCTATTGACCCTCTTTCTGCGGTTGGAAAAAAAATTCGTGAACCTGTAGAAAGTTTGGATCTTGGCCGTATTAGCGCCCAAGTTGCTAAACAAGCTGTATATCAGAGATTAAAAAATGCTAAAAAAGAAAAACTAGCAGCATTTTATGAAGATCAAACAGGACAGTTAGTGACAGGTACAGTGAAGAAAGCGACAAGAGAAGTTGTTTTAGTCGATCTTCCTAATGGCGCTGAGGCCGTTCTTCCGCGTCGTGAAATGATTCCTAAAGAAACTTTTCGACTCAATGATCGTGTACGAGCTCTTATTAAAGAAGTGGTTTGGGAGAAAAAAGGTCCAGTGATTATGCTTTCACGAGCTCATCCACAGATGTTATCACAGCTCTTTGCCATTGAAGTTCCTGAGATAGGTCAAGGAACAATCGAAATACGCGCTATTGCTCGTGATCCAGGTATGCGTGCAAAAGTTGCCGTACAAGCTAAAGATAGCAGAATTGAGCCGAAAGGTGCTTGTATTGGAATGCGCGGATCACGAATCAACTCGGTCATGGAAGAAGTTGGTGGCGAGCGCATCGATATTATTTTATGGGACGAAAATGATGCCCAGTTTGTAGTCAATGCTTTAGCGCCGGCAGAAGTTAAATCGATTGTTGTTGATGAAGAAATGAAATTAATGCAAGTTGTTGTTGAGAAAGAAATTCTTTCTCAAGCTATTGGTCGAAATGGTCAAAATGTAAGATTAGCTTCTGAATTAACAGGCTGGAAAATATCAGTTGTTTCCGAAGAGGAGGCCAGTGAGCTGCAAGAAGCTGAGACTAATAAAATTCTTGATATCTTTTCGCAAAAAATTGGTCTTGACAAAGAACTCTCAGAAGCCTTGATTGATTCTGGTTTTACTGATCCGCATGAGCTCGCTTATGTTGATAGTCAAGAGTTTTTAAATATGGGTTTTGATGAAGAAATTGTCAATTATGTTCGTGAAAAAGCACAAGAATATTTACTTCGCCCAGAAAAGAAAGTAGTGATTACACAGGATATTAATACCGTTCCAGGTATGACAGTAGAGTGGGTAACTCTTTTTAAAAACAATAACGTTGAAACAACCGATGATTTAGCCGAACTTTCAACATCGGATTTATTAGAAATTGTTAACTGCACTGAAGAGGAAGCGGCAGCACTGATTATGGCTGCGCGTTCTCGTTGGTTTAGTGATGATGCACAGTGAGGTGTCTACCATGATTACAGTGAGTGAATTTGCAAAAACTCATAATATTACAACCAAGGATGTGCTTGAATTAGCACGTGATCTTGGATTTCCATTAAAAGAATCTACAGATTTGTTATCAGATGATGCAAGAACAAGTCTTATGACATCGCTGAATCAGCATGTAAAACGTTTAGGTTTAAATGATATTAAATCTCAAACAGTTTCAAGTGTTATTGGTGGCGATCGTAATGTGATTAAAGTTGTTACAAAACGTCGTGACTTTAAACCATTTGATGTACAAGCTCTAAAAAACAAAATCCGTACTGAAAAAAAACAAGAAGTAGAAATGGCTGAACCTGTTGAAAACTTGCATGAATCAGAAAAAGTGATTGATGCAGAACAAGTTTTTAGCTCAAAGGATACTATTCAAGATGTGCCGGTGCAGCCTTTAATGGATGAAATGCCGTTATTAAGCCTAGAGGGCGCGAACTCTGTCGCCACTGAGAGTGTAGAAAACGCGAACCCATCGTCCATAGATTTAGCTAAACCTCAAAAAGTTAATAATGATAAAGCAGTTCTTATTAAAGATGATGAGGATGCTCGTGCTACAAAATTAAAAAGCAAAAAGAAAAAGCATGTTCAAGGGACAATTGATTCTTCAAAACTTGATAACTCGATGCTTCGTCGTTTTGCTACTCAGTTTCAAGCAGACGAATTAAATGATGACGATCAGGGAAATAATAATCGAAATAAGCGTGTTAAAAAAGACAAGAAAAATCTTCATAAATTTAATCGTCCAGTTAAGCCAGTTCAATTAATAGTGCAAGTGCCTGAGCAAATACTCGTTTCCGATCTTGCATTACAGCTCTCAGTAAAATTAATCATTGTTATTAAAGAGCTCTTAAAACTCGGATTAGTGGCTCAAGGAAATACAATTATTGATCGCGATGTTGCCACACTGGTGATCGAAGAGCTTGGCCATATTGCTCAACCATTAACTGAAAAAAGCCCAGAAGATATTTTAACGATCTCTTATACTGGCGAACAAAAGTCTCGTTCACCGATAGTCACCATTATGGGGCACGTTGATCATGGTAAAACTTCCCTTTTAGATTATATTCGTCGTTCACGTGTTGCTGCGTCTGAAGCTGGAGGCATTACACAACATATAGGCGCATATTCAGTCAAGACTGGTCATGGGAATGTAACATTTTTGGATACCCCTGGCCATGCCGCTTTTACTGCAATGAGAGCACGTGGCGCGCAATGTACAGATATCGCAGTTATTATTGTGGCTGCGGATGATGGTGTTATGCCTCAAACTCGTGAAGCGATTGCTCATGCCAAAGCAGCAGGGGTCCCAATCGTTGTTGCTATGAACAAAATTGATAAAGAATCATCAGATATTGAACGTATTAAAACCCAAATGGCTCAATTGGATGTTTTGCCTGAAGAATGGGGTGGAGACTCTCCTTTTATCCCTGTTTCGGCAAAAACTGGTTTTGGAGTCGATCATTTATTGGAGATTCTTTCTTTACAGGCTGAAATTCTTGAACTGAAAGCGCATTATGAAGGGCCAGCTCAAGGAACTATTGTAGAATCTTCGCTTTCAAGATTAAGAGGACCAGTAGCAACAGTTTTAGTACAACAAGGTACTCTTAAAGTAGGAGATCTTGTTGTTTGTGGCACAGAATATGGGCGTATTCGTGCATTATCAGATGACTTAGGAAGTTCTTTAATAGAAGCAACTCCATCTATGCCAGTTGAAATTTTAGGATTATCCGGTGTTGTCGATGCTGGAGATGCTCTTGTTGTCGTTGAAAATGAAAAGCAAGCTAGAGATATTATAGAGCATCGTCTAGTAGCTCAGCGCCCAGCTCATCAGCCAGCTGTTAGCATGAGTTTAGAGAACTTTTTCTCCCAAAATCAAAAGAGCAAAGAGCTTTGCGTTATTTTAAAGGCAGATACACATGGTTCAGCTGAAGCCATTGTAGATTCTTTGAAAAAGATGGCTACTGAAGAAGTGGCCTTAAAAATCATCGCGCAAGGTGTTGGTGGAATTAATGAATCTGATATTATGCTCGCAAAAGCCTCTTCGGCCATCGTATTAGCATTTAATACTAGAGCTGAACGCACGGCAAAATCAATAGCTGAGCAAGAGCATGTTGCTATTTATTACTTTAGTATTATTTATGAGCTGCTTGATAAAGTTAAAGCCGCCGTTTATGGTTTAGAAAGTCCTAAATTCCAAGAAGAATTTGTTGGTTTAGCAGAAGTGCGTAGCGTATTTCGATCTTCTCATTTAGGAAATATTGCAGGATGTCTTGTAACTGATGGTCATGTTCGCAAAGATTTACCAATTCGTGTATTACGACAAAATGTCGTTATTTATCAAGGTAAGCTTGAGTCATTGCGTCGTTATAAAGATGATGTGATGGAAGTTCGTGCTGGTACTGATTGCGGTATTGGTATTAAGGATTACAATGATGTGAAAGAGGGTGACCAGATTGAGGTTTACCGAATGATTGAGTTGCAACGTAAGCATTAAGGAGATTAAAGATGGCGTCTTATAGAACATTAAAAATAGCTGACTCCATTAAAAATCATGTCTCAATGATTGTTGATGGTTCTTTAGCCGATCCACGTATTGAAAGTGTAACAATTCTTCATGTAGATTTAGCGCGCGATTTGTCCCATGCAAAAATTTTATTTACAACACATGATTCTGAACCAAAAGTGATTGAAGCTTTATTGAATAAAGCTTCAGGATTTGTGCGAACTCAATTGGCGCAAGGATTAAATTTACGCTATACACCCACACTGAGATTTATTTTTGACAGCAATTTCGCGGAGTTAGAGCGAGTTGAGTTAGTCTTAGAAAAGTTGAGAGCCCAACGAGCGGCAAATAAGTCATCTGAGAATGAATCTAATGAATCTTGATGATGTTGTTTTTGCTTTGATAGACAAACCGGAAGGACTCACCTCACAAGAGTGTGTGAGTAAAATCAAGAAAGCATTGCACTGTTCAAAAGTCGGCCATGGAGGCACTCTTGATCCCTTTGCAACGGGTGCTTTGCCTATTTTTTTCGAATCATGGACGCGGTTAGCTTCTTTATTTGCATTTGCTGATAAGCGCTACCAAGCAACCTTATCTCTTGGTCAGAAAACAGATACTGGTGATAAAACAGGGACAGTGATATCAAAAGGACCTGCTGCTGTGGCAAATCAAGCTAATTGTCGTCTTTTAGAACGATCGCTTATAGGAGACGTAGATTTACCTATACCAATTTATTCTGCATTAAAAATTGATGGCGTGCCTATGCATCAGTTAGCGCGCAGTGGGAAATTAACCCAGCCAGTAAAACGTAGATCGACAACAATACATGAGCTCTCTTTGGAGGCAAAAACTGCAGATACTGTTTTGATTGATGTAAAATGTTCTCATGGTACGTATATTCGGTCATTGGGTGAGCATATTGCCTCTAAACTTAAAACACAAGGACATCTTTCTGTATTAAAACGTACTGCTTATTATCTTAATTCTGCCCAACAAGCATTGCCTCTTGTTGAACTGGGGACATTTTTAGAAAATCCTGAGCCTTATGTTATTAAACTCCACCAACTAGCTGATATTTTGCCTGTTTATCATCTCAATCGTCAGCATTATAGAGATTTCCTAACAGGGAAAATGCGAAGAATTCCTTTACGTTATCATGGATGGTATCTCATGCATACTGAAGATCGTATGATAGGCGTTGTTTTCCTTGAAGATGGTCGCATTACTCAAAGAGTTAATGTTCAAAAAATCAACAATACTACTGAACAAGAAAAATTACCTCACCCGATCTTAGTGCAAAACAATGCTCAATATTTAACCTCTTGATTTATTAATGATGCGCCACTGAGTATGACTTGAGGAGGCTATATGATTCTTCATGCGACAACTCTTTTGCGATTCTCTAAAATTAATCGTCTCAGAGTGACAACACCCCGATTATCGTGAGATAAAAGTGTATTATTATGGAAATTTTGTTGTTATAATAGCTTTTCAAATTGTAACTTATTTATAAATAGAGGAATACTCCTATGTCAGTTGCTCAAGTAGCTAAGGCCCAAATAATAGAACAGTATCAATTGTTTGCAGGCGACACTGGCTCATCACCGGTTCAAATCGCATTGTTAACAGCTCGTATTCGTCATCTTACAGAGCATTTAAAAAGCCATCGTCATGATTTTCATACTGCTTACGGTTTAAAAAAGCTTGTATCTCAGCGTAAAAAATTAATGAAGTATTTCAAAGGACGCGAACTTTCAGCGTATCAGCAACTGCTGAAAGCCCTTGAACTGCGTGATATTAAATAAGATCATTTTTGGCATTCACTCTAGATTCTTAAGGACAATAACGTGGCAGTGGTTGAAAAAACATTCCAACTCGGTGATCATCAGATTTCACTTCAGACAGGATTGATGGCGCGTCAAGCAACATCTTCTGTTGTTGCGCGCATGGGCAACACTATGGTTCTTGTGACACTAGTTGCTCAATCTTCCAAGGAAGCAAGGGATTTTTTCCCCCTTTCTGTACATTATCAATCAAAAGCTTATGCTTATGGTCGTGTTCCAACCGGATTTAAGCGCCGTGAAGGACCTCCATCTGAATCTGAAATATTGATATCTCGATTAATTGATAGACCTATTCGTCCGTTATTTCCAGCCTGGTATACCGATGAAGTACAAATCGTTGCAACCTTGCTGTCAGCGGATGCTTCAGTAGAGCCAGATGTCGTTGCCATGATCGGTGCTGCAGCCGCCCTAAAAATTTCGGGCTTGCCAGTGAATAATACTTTAGGGGCAGTAAGAGTTGGTTATGTTAATAATCAATTTGTTTTAAACCCAGTAGTGGCTCCAAAAGCGAAATTAGATTTGATTGTAGCAGGCACTAAAGATTCGTTACTTATGGTTGAGTCTTCAGCAGCTGAGCTTTCAGAAGAAGTGATGATTGCCGGTTTAGAATTTGCTCAGCATCATATTGGGGAAGTTATTGCAGGCATTGAAGCATTTGCTCAAGATGTTGGTGGTGGATCACAAAACATTCAACCGCCAGCGACAGTTCAATTGCCGGACTTTGATGAGTTCGTTGCGCCATATGAAGCTTCTTATTGGGATGGTTTATTATCCACTCAAGATAAAGCCTTGCGTAGTGCTTTTATGAAAAATCAACTTCAGCTTATTAAGACGGCTTATTTGGAGCATAACCCTGAATTGACTGAACAGCAGATCGCTTATTTGCCAACACATCTTGCTGACTGGGAAAAGAAAGTGGTTCGTCAAGGTATGTTAAAACATCAACGTCGTGTTGATGGCCGTACTTTTGAGCAAATTCGTCCTATCAGTTGTCATGTAGGGGTTTTACCTGCTTCGCATGGCTCTTCTCTGTTTACTAGAGGCGAAACACAATCTTTAACTTCTTTGGTATTAGGAACTGGGCGTGATGCTCAACTGATTGAATCTTACGAGGCTAAAGAGCAACGAGATTGGTTCATGTTGCATTACAATTTTCCCCCATATTCTGTGGGAGAAGTAGGACAAGTTGGTAGTCCAAAGCGCCGTGAAATTGGGCATGGCCGTCTAGCTCGACGTGCTCTTGAAGCGGTTCTTCCCAGCCAAGATCAATGTCCTTATGTCTTGAGACTGGTTTCAGAGATTTTGGAATCAAATGGTTCAAGCTCCATGGCCACAGTTTGTGCGTCTTCTTTAGCTTTAATGGATGCAGGTGTGCCTGTATCGGCTCCTGTAGCTGGTATTGCTATGGGCTTGATTCAAGAAGATTCAACACACATAGTCTTAACTGATATTCTAGGAGATGAAGATTTCTTGGGAGATATGGACTTTAAAGTTGCTGGCACAGCGCTTGGTATTACTGCCTTACAGATGGATATTAAGATCGAAGGTATAAGTGCAGCAGTCATGAAGCAAGCTTTGGCACAAGCACAGGTGGGTCGGTTGCATATTCTTGAAATTATGAATAACACACTGGGCAATGTTAGAGCTGAAGTAGCAGCAAATGCACCTCGTATTGATCTTGTTAAGATTAAACCAGAGCAGGTTCGTGAAGTTATTGGTAAAGGTGGATCAACAGTTAAATTGCTTACCGAGCTTTCAGGAGCAACATTTGAATTAAGTGATGATGGTTCTGTTAATATTATTTCTTCAGTCAAAGAACAAGCTGAAAAAGCTAAAGAGCTACTAAAGCAAATAGTTGAACCGTTAGCAATTAACAATGTTTATGTTGGGCAAGTGACCAAAATCTTAGAATTTGGATTTGTTATCAGTACATTGGGTGGTAAAGATGGACTTGTTCATATCTCCGAATGTCCATTCACTGAACTTGAATTGCCTACAAAGATTCGTATTGGACAACGCTTAGATGTGAAGCTGACACAAATCGATAAAGTGAATAATAGATTAAAATTTTCTATGTTGATTCAGTCAGCAAATACTGAGCAGCATTGATTTGAGAACGCCAAGAAAAGCAGCTAGCCCTGCTTTTCTTGGTTGTAATGCTCTAAGCTTATTCCTTTAATTTTGACGATTGTATTCTTAGAAATCTGTAATATTTCATAAATAATACCGTTTAATAAAATACTTGTGCCCGGTTGAGGCAAACATTCCATGTATGCTATCAAAGCTCCCCCAATCGTAGAAGCATCGCGTGTTGATATACTCCAACCTAAAAGACGTTTTAATGTATGCACGGGTAAATGCCCAGGAAAAATCCAAGCGTGTTCAGATAAACGGATCACTTCATGCTCTTGCGCTATATCTTGTAGTTGTATATCAGCAACCCATATCTCATCCATAATATCACTTAATGTTACCAATCCTTGTAAATGACCATATTCATTTAGAATCAAAGCCATTTTCTTTTGCATTTGTTGAAAGCGCATAAATTGAGTGTGTAAAGGAGTTTTTTCTGGAATAAAATAAGCTTCTTGAATGAGTGAGCGTAAAGACTCTTTAGTAAATTTATTTGTCAAGATCATATGAATGCATTCACGAATATTAACTATCCCTAAAATATTTTCAATATCTCCCTCAATAACAGGCAGTCTAGAATGGGCGCAACTGATAATTTCTTTTAGAATAATCTCTTCAGTATCACTCATGTCAAGAACTTGAATTTTGGATCGGGTGAGCATAATATCGTTCACTGTGATTTCATGGAGCTCCAAAACACCCATCATCATTCGATGATGGGATTGCTTCTGGTGTTTCATCCCCTCAGAAACCATCATCTTATACTCAGAAAATGATATTATTTCCTGGGATTGTGCATGATTCATTCCAAAAACAGCAATTATTTTATTATTAATGGCATTGATGATCATGGTTACAGGAGTTAAAAGAATAGAGATCAGCCAGATCACAGGGGCACAAGCATAAGCAAATAATGTTGGTTTGATCGTAGCCATTGTTTTTGGCATGACTTCAGCAAAAAGTAAAATGACTATTGTCAAAATGATTGGTGCTAAGTAAGTTATTTGTTCAGATGCGTCAATCTCCTCGAGTAAATGAACGAGCAGCGTTCCTGTCATAATATTCGCAAAAGTATTGCCCAGAAGAATCACAGTTAATATTTTATCCAGACGCTCCAGTAATCCTTCCGTTAATTTTGCTAAACTGTTATGTGTCGCATCTGCTTGTACTTTATATCGATTTAAACGCATAAGAGCTGCTTCAGTAGCTGAAAAAAAAGCTGATGCAGCAATTAATAATAAAATCATAATAAAATAATGCATATAAAACCCGATTGAAAAAAGAAAATTACTTACACAGAATATGTGTTATGCACTTTAATCATAGCCCAATTTTCTGTCTATTCGGAAACGTTATGACAAACTTAATTGAGTACAGGTGCATTCATCACTTGTCTATTCATAACATGCTTTCAGGATAATCGCCTCGCTAACTTAATAGTGTACCGAAGGAAAGAGCTGACATCATCATAGATAAAAAAATGGGTAAAACACTTTGCATCTATGCGTTAGCGCTGTACTATTATAACAACTTAATCCGTTTGTAAAAATCATTGACTATGTTTAATCTGTTATCTCAAAAAATCGCTTCTCTTTATGAAAGAATTACTACTAAACGCTTATCTGCTAGTCAAATCGATACATTACTTGTTGATATTGAAGATGGGTTGCTTCAAGCAGATGTTCCTTTTGAAGTGGTGCAGGATTTTTTAAGCAATATTCGAGCTGATGTTATTGGAGAAGCTTATCCTAAGCATCTGAATGCACAACAGGCTTTTGTTAAAATATTAAACCATAGATTAATTGAATTGTTAAAACATGATGAACAAGGTTTGACCCTAAAACACCATCCTACAAAAATTTTAGTAGCTGGTTTGCAGGGAAGCGGAAAAACAACTACGATTGCCAAGTTGGCGTTACATTGTGCGAAACAAAAGAAAAGCGTTTTAGTCGTTAGTTTAGATGTCTATCGTCCCGCTGCGCGAGAGCAGCTGGCTATTTTAGCTAAAAAAGTTGGAGTGGAGTATTGTGGAGATTTAACCCAACAAGACGTTTTGGTTATTCTTGATGAAGCTTTAAAACGTTCAAAATTTTATGATATTTTAATTATTGATACTGCTGGTCGCACACAAATTGATGCTGAAATGATGACTGAACTTAAAACCGTGGCCCAGCATGCGCAACCTCACGAAACGCTGTATGTGCTTGATAGTATGGCTGGCCAAGAATCGTTGAATGTTGCAAAAAAATTTAATGAAACTGTCACCATAAGTGGCGTTATCGTCACAAAACTTGATAGTGATACCCGTGCAGGGGCTATTTTAGGGTTGAAAACTCTTTTAAATCTTCCGATCAAGTTTATTTCGATGGGTGAGCAAGTTGATATTCCAGCCAACTTCACTGTGTTTTATCCAGAGCGTATAGCGCAGCGTATTTTGGGGATGGGAGATATTCTGTCGCTTATCGACCAGATAGAGCAAAGTATCGATAAAGCGAAAGCACAAAAAATGCAAGAAAGCATGATGCAAAAAGACGCCTTTAATTTTGAAGATATGAGGCTGCAATTAGAACAAGTCAGTCAAATGCTTTCTGGTGCTGGTGGTCTTAAAGGGATGATGCAACAAATTCCAGGCATGGGTAGTTTAGCGGGACATGTATCAGAAAATGATGCAAACAAAGCGATGAAAAAATCTATAGCACTTATTGATTCTATGACCCCTAAAGAGCGTAAATACCCTTACTTATTGCAAGAAGGGGCACGAAAGGCACGGATCTCTAGAGGTTCTGGATTAACAATTGCTGATTTAAATCATTTAATTAAGCAGCTTAAACAAACTAGTGAAATGCTCAAGCTTGTGAAGAATAAAGGAAAAATGGCTAATATGATGAACATGCTGAAGGGTAAAATGCCATTTGGTTTCTAATTATTATTCGATAGCGTGCTGATTATTAAGATCAACAGATTGACTTTTCTTTAAATAAAGGTAATATGTCAGTATTGAACATTGTTCTTAATAGCTAGGAATAAGATTTAAGCATGCCTATTTTAAAAATCAGCCAAGAATTTATAGAAAACTATAATAAAATACGCTCTCCTTTTGAAGATGAAGCCAATCAAGCTTTTCCTCATTATGACCCTCATGTAATATCTTTTTTCAGATATAGTGAACGATTAAAAAATGATAATTACGCTTTAGATCTAACAAGAAGGGATTTTCATCGATCCCATTTTATTAGTGTCAAAAACAAAGAGCAGCATGACTTATTTGATAGAACAACTCATTCATTAACAGCAAATTCAATAAGTATCTTTGAACAGAAATACGCCCCTCATTATAGAGATGAAGATCTTGATTATGCACACGATGCGTTAGATCGTAGACTACAAAAATTTATGATGACTCATTTTAACCAGGGCGGATTTGCAAATGATGCGGCAGGATTATCTCTTTTTTGGAGTACTCACTTTTATCACGATGTTGACAAGTCACCTCTTATATTCAAATCCCCCTGCGAGCGAGGACGCTTTTGTTTTTTCAAGATTCTGGACAGATTTCATGTTGAGTATGTCAATATAGAGCGCTTCAATTTTATTGAGGATATGAATAAAAATTTGAACATTCCCTGTAATTTTTTTGTTGAGTCACGCGCGCAGATAGGATTAAAAAACGATTATCCTGTCGTACAGTTAACAGATGTTAATTGGCATTTTAAAGAGCAATCAGATTTAGATACATTTTCTACTATATTCACGATTGATCAACAGACTTTAAGAGCAAAACAACAAAATAAAACATGGTTAGAAAAATTTTACCAAATTTTTTATAAAGCGGCTGTCATTTTACAAACTCTTATTAAAAGCATGATGAGCTGGATATGGCCTGGGCGTACTCAAATCATCCCTTTTGAACGAGAACTATTTTTTTTACCTCATATTCTCTCCATAGCTTCTCCAGATGAACAACCATCGGCTGAAATTGAAGAAGCTAAAAAGTTGGCAGCACCAGTTATCCAACAAGAACAAGACACGAGCAACGGATATGTTTTCGTTCCTCGTGGGCAGAGTATTTAGATAACAAGTTTTACCTCAATATTATTACGCGTTGCATTTGAGTAAGGGCAGACACGGTGGGCATGCTCAACGATTGAGGTGAGTGTGTCGTGATCAATACCAGGTGCTGCAATTCTTAATTCAACATGAAGACCAAACCCTTCGGGAATCGGGCCAAATCCCACAATCGCTTCTACAGACAATGTTTCTGGAAGAACAACCTGATAATTGTGTGCAACAAATCTCATTGCCCCTAAAAAACAAGCGCTATAGCCTGCAGCAAATAACTGTTCTGGGTTACAGCCTTCTCCAGAGCCGCTCATTTCTTTAGGGCGTGCTAGAGCCATTGAAAATTGGCCGTCTAATGTTGATACATGACCATCTCTGCCACCGATAGCTTTAGCATGAGCTTGGTAAATAATTTTTTCTGGGATTATCATATATAATATGTTACTGGAAAAATAATAGTAATATCACTATAGAAAAGATAGTTGATAAATTCCACTGAGTTATTTTGATCAAATAAATGATAAATTTTCTTATACGGAAAGACTTATTCCGATAGTCGGTTATTATATTCCTTATGGCTTCTCAGTAAGAAAAAAATATTGAATACCCAGGCAAAGAGCATGCTATTGATCTTGAGCCGGTTGATCTGCTTATTTATATCATAGGCATCAATTGATGGATTGGCGCAAGAAGAAGCTCCCATTAGGATTGCTTGTCCAATTGAGTGGCAGGTGAATGTCACATATTTTACTCTTAAGTACGCGCAAATCAAATATTGACCAAAAGTAGCTTTATTGATGCACATTATGCTACTATATGAGCCAACTTATCACATATGTGATTGGTTCAATTTATTTTTATAAAATCAACAAATTTGGTCGCGAATTTGTTTCTTGGAGTTTATTATGACCGAACTATCCCTTAGCGCTAAAAAGCGTTTAGATGTGGGGAAAGGTGCGAGCCGCCGCCTACGTAAAGAAGAAACTATCCCTGGTATTCTTTATGGCAAAAGCTTTGAGCCTGTTTCTCTACAATTTGAGCACAGACATTTATTACGTCTTATTAAAGATAAAAGCTGCTTTAGCAACCTTATTAGTCTTGATGTAGATGGCGAAGCTTATAAAGTTTTGATTAAAAATTTGCAACGTCATGTTTATAAAAACAAAGTGATGCATTTAGAACTACAGGCCCTTTCTTCTGAAGATGTTGTTCTTGCCGAAATTCCTTTAGAATTCATTAATGCAGATAAAGCTGTCGGTGTTAAAAAAGGCGGCGCACTGTCTCTTTCGATGAAAGTGATTCGTGTTCGTTGTTTATCAGTCAATATTCCATCACAAATTGTTGTTGATTTAGCTGAATTGGATATCGAGCAAATCTTGCATTTATCAGATCTGACATTACCAGCAGGTGTTGAAAGCTATGATTTAATGCTTGGAAAAGATCATAATTTATCAATTGCAGCTATTCACGCTGTTAAAGAATAATACATTGCTGAATAAAAGTCTTCATGAGTAATCTATTATGTTTTGTCGGCCTAGGTAATCCTGGGCAACAATACAAAGATCATCGTCATAATATAGGAGCTCAACTTATTGAAAATATAGCGATTTATTTCAATGTTGAGCTTTTATTGCACGCAAAAACAAAATGCCGATCGGCCGTTATATCTGTTTCAGGCAAAAAAATTCATCTTGTCATTCCTCAATCGTATATGAATGAAAGTGGATATTGTATTGCACAATATCTTCATTTTTATAAAATACAGCCGACTGATTTAATTGTTATTCATGATGAGCTTGATTTTGCCGCAGGCCAGCTACGCTTTAAAGTCTCTGGAGGGCATGGCGGGCATAATGGCCTAAGAAGTATACATCAGCATTTAGGTACTGATCAGTACAAACGTATACGAGTAGGTATTGGCCATCCGGGTCATAAAGATAAAGTTGCTGATTATGTCTTAAATCGTCCTAGCTTGAAGGATGAAAGACTTTTCGAAGATCTTTTTAATCTTGTATTAAAAAACTGGCCTCTTTTTGTTGAGGAATCATGGGATAAAGTAGCCATGCTTTTTCATAAAAATTAATTAAGTCTTGAGGTCTCTCTCTCAACATGGCATCATGAACACCGAGTGTCATAATACGTTTTATCAATGTCAAAAGGTTGGATTCATGTCTAAAAATTCTCATCTAGATAAAGTGATCGAGGCTTCTTATGAAGCAGGCTGGGAAACATTCATTGATACAGAAACCTTTGCACCAGGTCTTGATGAAAATGTCGTAAGAGCTCTTTCTAAGCGTAAAAAAGAACCCGCTTTTCTTTTGAATTGGCGATTAAAAGCCTTAGACGCCTGGCGTAATGCCAAAGAGCCTCATTGGGGTGCATTCCATTATGATCCTATCGATTATCAGGCATTAAGTTATTTCTCTGCACCCAAAACAGCAGATGGCCCAAAGTCTCTTGAAGACGTTGACCCAAAGCTCTTGGAGACATATGAAAAATTAGGGATTCCACTTCATGAAAGGGCGATTCTAGCTGGAGTAGCTGTTGATGCGGTTTTTGATAGTGTCTCTATTGCGACAACCTTCAAAGATACTTTGAAAAAAGCAGGAGTTATTTTTTGCTCTTTTTCTGAAGCAGTACAGGAACATCCTGAACTTATTGAGCAGTATTTAGGCACTGTTGTTCCTATTGGAGATAACTTTTTTGCAACATTAAATTCGGCTGTTTTCTCGGATGGCTCTTTTTGTTACATACCTAAAGGCGTTCGTTGTCCAATGGAATTATCTACCTATTTTCGTATCAATGCTATGAACACAGGTCAATTTGAACGAACATTAATTATTGCTGACGAAGGTAGTTATGTGAGTTATTTAGAAGGATGTAGTGCACCTCGTCGTGATAATAATCAACTTCACGCTGCTGTTGTTGAACTAGTTGCTCATCAAGACGCACAAATTAAATATTCTACCGTGCAAAATTGGTATCCTGGAGATGAGCATGGCGTTGGAGGAATTTTTAATTTTGTCACTAAAAGAGGCTTGTGTGCTGGAAAAAAATCTAAGATATCTTGGACACAAGTAGAAACTGGTTCAGCTATTACATGGAAATATCCTTCTGTCATTTTAAAAGGTGATGATAGTGTTGGAGAGTTTTATTCAGTGGCATTAGCGCGTGGACATCAACGAGCTGACACAGGAACAAAAATGATTCATCTTGGTCAGCGGACGAAAAGCACTATTATTTCTAAGGGAATCTCTGCTTCCTTTGGACATAATACTTATCGAGGATTAGTTTATATTGCCCCAACCGCACAAGGTGCTCGTAATTTTACTGAATGTGATTCACTCTTGTTAGGATCGCAGTGTGTTGCAAAAACATATCCTCGTTTAGAGTCATCTCGTGCTGATGCTAAAGTTGAACATGAAGCCACAACGTCAAAAATTTCACAAGAACAGCTGTTTTATCTAGCGCAGCGAGGTATTAATGAAGAACAAGCCATTTCTATGATCGTTAATGGCTTTTGTAAAGAAGTCTTTAAAGAGCTACCATTAGAGTTTGCTGTGGAAGCACAAAAATTACTCCAAGTATCATTAGAAGGCAGTGTTGGTTAGAGGGCATTATGTTTGTTATTAAAAATTTATCAATTAGTATTCAAGATATAAAAATTATTGAAGACTTTAATTTAACCCTCAAAGAAGGTGAAATGCATGTCTTGATGGGCCCTAATGGAAGCGGTAAAAGTACATTAGCGCAAGCAATAGCGGGACACCCTAGTTACACAATAACACAAGGTCATGCTTATTTAAATCAACAAGACTTACTGAGTTTACCTGTTCATGAACGAGCACAACAAGGCTTATTTTTAGCGTTTCAATATCCGTTAGAAATACCTGGTGTAAGTCTATTAAGTTTTTTAAAAACATCTGTTAATGCACATCGTGTTGCACACAAGTTACCCGAGATCGATGCTGTAGATTTTATTCGCTTAGCAAAACAACATATTAAAACCGTTGGGCTCGATGAAAGCTTCTTATACCGCTCCTTTAATGATGGGTTCAGTGGTGGTGAAAAAAAACGTTGTGAGTTATTACAGCTTCTTTTAGTCGATCCTCAGTTGATTATTCTTGACGAAACTGATTCTGGTTTAGATATTGATGCTTTACGGATGATTGCAGAAGTCATTCAATCATTACGCGATAGTAAACGAATTTTTTTAGTGATCACGCATTATCAGCGGTTACTCGAATATCTTCAACCAGATGTTATTCATATCTTTGCAAAAGGCAAAATTAGTTGTACAGGCGATATGGGGATTGCGCATCTTCTAGAAGAACATGGTTATAAATATTTCCTTGCATAGGCAGATTAATTTCTTATGAATACACCTCCTCAAGTTTCTTTAAAATATATTCCTATAGACAAATTACCAGTCAATGAGCCCCTTTCTAATGAACCATGGGTTGGCACAGAAGTTCCTGGCTGGATTAATTTAAACAAATGTATTCAAGCTTCTTGTAATAATCAATGGGGTGATTTTGCAAAGGGTCAATCGCATGAATTGAAACAACGCCTTTCTTCTGGATGCTATAGTCTAACATTATCACCAGATCTGGTGAGTGGGCGCGTACATCTCTCAGTTAATTTAACCATTACTGAAGGTGAAACTGTAGAACTGATGCTTCATGTTTCAGAACTATCCGGCAATCAATGGGCTGATCTGAAAAGTAAAATTACCGTAGAAAAACATGCTCATTTGAAATTAACAGTTTTATCTTATACGCTACAAAGTGCTCCTATCACAAGTATTGTTGAGTGTGAAGTTCTAGAGTATGCACAATTTGATGCTTTTTATGCTGTCTTAAAAGGGAGCTTTCATTATCAGTCTTTAGCCGTGCAATTACATCACCATGCTCGCTCTGATGTGCATGGATTGATTCTTACCAATAAACAAGACTATCGCGGGTTTGAGCCGTGTGTAGAGCATAGAGGCGCTCATACAGCATCAAAAATGGTTGTTAGAACGATTGCTCAAGGTCCATCAAAAACATTTGTTCATGGATTAATTACAGTCCATCCTGGGGCCAAAGAAGTGCAGGCGGATTATTTAAATCATAATTTGATGTTGTCTGATAAGGCGTCCGTTATAGCACAGCCAGAATTAGATATAGAGTTTGATGATCTTGCTTGTTCTCATGGCGTAACTTTGGGATCATTGGATGATCAAGCTCTTTTTTATTTACAATCTAGGGGAATCCCTTTAATTGAAGCTAAAGTGATGTTAATAGAATCATTTGCTCAAGAAATTTTAGGCCATTGTTCTAAAAAAGTCCCTTTTAATTTGAGAGAATTATTTATTCACAGCCTTCAACTTTTATTGGATTAACGCTTATGATCTTTAATATTAGAAACGATTTTCCATTAATAGATCGCCCACCTTACCATCCTTTTTGTTATGCTGATAGCGCATCTACAACCCAGAAGCCTTACAGTGTTATTCAAGCTGTCAGCGATCATTATCGGCTTCACAACGCTAATATTCATCGCGGTGCCTATCGCTTAAGTGAACAAGCTACTGAGGTGTTTGAGCAAGCTCGCTCTCTTGTTGCTCATTATTTCCATGCTAATCCTGATGGTGTCGTGTTTTGCCGTTCAGCGACAGAGACATTAAATTTATTGGCTCACTCTTTATGTCAAAAGCTCCAGCCAGGAGAAGGCATACTGCTTTCATTGTTAGAGCATCATGCTAATATTGTTCCATGGCAGCAAGCTGCAGCCCGTTATGGATTGAACATTTATTGGTTAAATATCACCAACGATGGTGTTATTGATGAAGATCATTTTCGTCAGATATTCAAACTTCATCATATTAAAATTGTTTCTTTATTAGCAGTTTCAAATACATTAGGCACTAAACAAGATTTAGGTAAGTTTTTTAGAATTGCTAAAGAATATCAAGCTACGACAATTGCTGATTGTTGCCAAAGTTTTTTAGATTCAGTTTCATTAAAAGCCCTACACGCTGATGCGCTTGTTTGCTCTAGTCATAAAATGTATGGCCCTAGTGGTGTTGGTTGTTTAGTGACAACTTCAGAATTTTTGGAATCATTGCCCTGTTATCAAACAGGTGGAGGAATGATTCAATATGTTACCCGGGATCATAGTCTTTTTTTAACAGGCCCTGCTCGTTTTGAAGCTGGAACACCGAATATTGAAGGCGTTGTTGGTTTTGCTGCCGCACTTGAGTACTTAAAGAAGCTGGATCGAGAAGAAGCTTATGATTATTATGATAGTCTTGTGCGTTATGGATTAGAGCAATTTAGAAATTTAGGTGATTATGAGCTTTTAGCCTCTCAAAATGCACATCGTGCTGCTATTTTTTCATTCAGCCATCCTAAAATACATGCTCATGATTTATCTACTTATCTTGATAGTATGCATGGTATTTGCGCTAGAGCTGGACATCATTGTACGATGCCTTTGCTTGAAGCCTTAGGAAAATCTGCAACCATACGGTTTTCATTTAGCTTGTATAACACGTTAGATGAAATTCGATACTGCGCAGAAGCTTTACGTAAAGCAGAGGAGTTTTTTAATGTCTGATTTAATGGCTTTATATCAAGAAATTATTATTGATCACGGCAGAAAGCCAAGATTTTTTTTTAAACCAGAGTGTTATACGTGTGATGAAGAGGCTTTTAATCCGTTATGTGGAGATAAAGTGCATTTATATGCAGATGTTAAGGACGGAATGGTCAAAAACATCAGTTTTGAAGGCCAGGGCTGTGCTATTTCAATGGCATCAACTTCCTTAATGTTAGAAATCATGCAAGGCCGGACATTTACAGAGATTCGGGTATTATTTAATAACTTTCATCAAATGATTGTGCAGAATAAAGCATTTGATCGTGAATATGAAGAAATTTTAGAAAAAATTGCTATTTTAAAAGGCGTGCAACAGTACCCATCACGCGTTAAATGCGCCACATTAGCTTGGCATGCTCTTGACTTGATGATAAAAAAACATGAGGCTAATCATGGTTCAGCAATCTAAAACCGCTATTTTATCTCGAGATGTGGAAGGAGTGTTAATTCCTGCAGGAACACCGATTGTGTTACCTGAAGGCATGCCTGTCCAAATTACACAAGCATTAGGTCATTCATTAACATTATTTGTGAATGGCAATCTTGTCCGTTTGTATGGACACGATGCTGATGCTGTCGGGTATGATTTTTCAGTACCGGCTATTAACAATGAAAATGGCTCTTTGACAGAAGGAGATGTTATGACAGCATTGCGTAACATTTATGATCCTGAAATCCCCGTTAACATTGTAGACTTAGGATTGATTTATGATTGTGAAATACAAAATCATGAGAAAGGAATTTTTCTTAAAATGACAATGACGCTGACAGCTCCAGGCTGTGGAATGGGGCCAATTTTAGCACAAGATGTTGAGCGTGTATGCAAAAGCTTTAAAAATGTTTATGATGCCCATGTTGATGTTGTTTTTGATCCACCATGGAGACACGATATGATGACAGAAGCTGCAAAATTACAATTAGGTTTGATTTAATTAGGATAAAAAAGATATGAGTTTAAGTTGTGGATTGGTTGGTTTGCCAAATGTGGGGAAATCAACATTATTTAATGCCCTTACTAAGTTAGGAATAGAAGCGCAAAATTATCCATTTTGTACAATTGAGCCGAATATTGGATTAGTTGTTGTTCCTGATCCACGTTTGCAGAAAATTTCACAACTTTGTAAACCGTTAAAAATTATTGAAACAATGATTCAGTTTGTTGATATTGCCGGTCTTGTTGAGGGAGCTTCAAAAGGAGAAGGATTGGGGAATCAATTTTTACACAATATCCGTGAAACTCATGCGATTTGTCATATTATTCGTTGTTTTGATGATCCGGATATTACACATGTTTGTGGCTCAGTCAATCCTGTCAGAGATGCCAAAATTATTGAACAAGAACTGATTTTGAGTGATATGGAAGCGATCGAAAAAATGCTGGAGAAAAAACGTAAATTAGCTAAATCAGGTAATAAAGACGTTATGTTAGAGGTTGAGCACTTAAAGGCTTTACTCACTCACTTAGAACAAAACTTACCCATTAGAACTCATGAATTAGCACCATTATATTCAACGTTTATTACAGCCAAGCCATTGCTTTATATAGCTAATACTCAAGATGATAATTATGATTCTTTAAATCCTTGGGTTGAGCAGTTACAATCTTTTGCTAAACAAAATGGTGCAGAGAGCTTAGTTCTTAATGCAGCTTTAGAAGCTGAAATCGCTTGTTTAGATTCGGAAGATCAAAAAGATTTTTTATCCAGTTTACATGCAGAAGAACCGGGTTTGCATCGTTTGATCCGCAAAACCTATGAAATGCTTAATCTACAAACATTCTTTACCGCTGGGGAAAAAGAAGTTCGGGCCTGGACTATTAAAAAAGATACAAAAGCTCCACAAGCTGCAGGAG
>RFNU01000210.1 GCA_009927065.1 bacterium
ATATTTAGAACGGGCGATTAATGAAGAATGCTTTACCTTTTTAAACTCGTTAGACTTACTTTATGCTGAACAGTCAGATCAATATCGAGATCTGGTTATCAATTTAAAACATATTAACGATCTGTGCTTTAATAATGACATGATTTATGTGACGCCATATACCCGTACCTCTAAAAAAACATTAAAGCATTTTTTTAGTTTTTTTGACTCGATGAACATTGATGATTTTCAAGATAAAATTAAGAGTCTTGTCAATGATATTATTGCTAATTTACTACAAAAAGATACCGCTTCTCTTTTAGAAGAAAAAGAAGCTCGCATGAAAATAGAAGCTGAACTTTCTCCTAACAATCATTGGAGAAATTTAGCGGATTTTTTACCACCAGATCAAAAAGAAAGAACTCAACACAATGATCAGCATTTACAGACCACAGAAAGCACAACTATGACTTTAAGAAGAGGTGTTGTCGGTATAAGCTTATTCGCCTCACCCTTTATGTTATTTTCGATCTATAATCAACAACGAAGACTGGCCTTACATTCCGAAAGAATCCAAAATGAATATCGAACAGAAGCTAATATGTTATTCCAATATAGAAATGATACTCTCCCCCCAACAATTTATCCGTTTGAACAATTACGACAATCTTATCGATCTGAAACGCTCTCAGTAACTGAGCATCAGTCTGATTTATCATCTACTGAGCGCAGTTTAAATAACAATGAAGATCCCTCCAATACAGTCAGTGATCTTGAACTTAATGATGAATTATCCTTTCATCTTTTGAGGTAACTCCCCTAAAGTATTTAGGCCAGTTCTAATGTTAAATCGAAACCAGTATACTTGCGCATGTTAATAGCACCCAATTCTTTAAAGAGAAGATATTGTCCTTTTATCCCCAATAAAGTATCAATAAAAGTTGGATTTTTTTCGAGATTAATCGTCGTAGGCTTCTTCAAAAAAGCTGTTACAGGATAAATCATGTCAACAAATTCTAAGGGTTCAATGTGTATTGGTATTTTTTTCAGATCAGCAACTTCTTGAACACGCATTTGAGTTTTTTGCGCTAAAAGCAATCTGTCTTCAACGTGTTCAATATCTCCCATAATTAATTTTCGCCAAGCAGTCTGATCACTCAAATCCTCAGCGAGAAGGACTTCTAATAAACCTGCGTGGTAACGCGATTGAGTTCTAGCTAATGGAACAGCCCAGACAGCGCCCTGATCAATCCAGCGTGTTGGTAATTGAGTTAACCTCGTGATTCCGATTTTTGGGTGGGAAGTCAATGAAAGATAGATGACATGCGATTGCATACAATTCATTAAGCCCCATTGAGGTTCTCGACATGTTCCTAAATGGAAATGACATAACTCAGGCTTCACAATGCATAAGTCGCAACATGCTAATCGTTGGGAGCAAAGATAACAGTAACCTTGTATGATTTTTTTTTGGCTACGTGAGCAACCAATACAAACGCGAGAACCATTCCAGCTGAAAGATACTGTTTGATCAATCCACAGATTGAGTGATTGTAAATAATAGGGGTGTTCATAGTTAACATGATTGTTAATGATGTTAGCTTGAAGTTTTTTGACAATCATAAGGTTTTCAGATACTTATGTGGCTATGGGTGGACTCGAACCACCGACCCCAGCATTATGAGTGCTGTGCTCTAACCGGCTGAGCTACATAGCCAATCTTTTGAAACATTATGCCTAATCTTAGAGGTATTGTCTAGATTATCGCTGCATAATTTTTATCTGTTTGATAAAATATTCATGAGTTGCAATTCTCTGTCTAAGGTGGCTCTTATTTTTTTATTGCCCACTGCAATGAACTGTCATGGCCTGCAATCAAAAAACCTTTGTTATCCCACTGCTGCATGCTCCATTCACTAGAGTATAGATTACCGTGTTGTACTATTGATGGTAACTGGTGCCATGGGAAATTTGGGGCTAATTTGTGTAAGTAATCATAAGCGGCTTCACCCTCGTACAAACATCCTTGTAGATCCAGACTAACAGCCTCATCTTGATAGACTAAAACAATCGGTTTGGACAATAAAGGATAGATACACATTGTATAATGGTTTGGTGTGTATTGTTGATATTTAAATCTAAATTTATTGACTTGTTTTTGCGCATCAAAAGTAATATGACCATGTTGTACAATGCTTTGAGGCTCAAGTGGCTGTTGATTTAACTCATGCTCATGATTGAAACAACCAGTTAACAAACAGCCCAAGCTCATAAAAAAATAGTGTAATATAAGATTTCTTTTATTTTTAACCATAAAAAACAATAAGTTAATTTTTGTAAAAAATTAATTATACTTCGTTTTTATTTAAAATGGAATATTATGTGTTAAATCTAAAGACCATAACATCTCCATCTTCAACAACATAGGTTTTGCCTTCTAAACGCCATTTACCGGCATTTTTTGCACCCAGTTCCCCGCCATAATGAATATAATCATTGTAACCAATCACCTCTGCTCGAATAAATCCTTTTTCAAAGTCAGTATGAATT
>RFNU01000049.1 GCA_009927065.1 bacterium
GGATTGAGAGAACCTTTGGTCGAATGGTTACGCGAGAAAATTAGTATGAAACGAGTATCGGAATGTACACCGAGAATGTTGGCCGATATGACCAAAATAATGATAAATTCTTATTGGGCTGGTTCTATCATGGACCCCTTTGATTGTATACAAAAAATCAAATTATATCGTCGTAATGCACTATTACCCATTTTTATGAGCGTCGCATTCGATATTAAATTCAATACCATTTATATTTTTACGGATGCTGGTCGCCTATGCCGTCCGATTTTCTACAAAGATGAAACTACTCAAAAAATGTCGTGTGACGAAAAAGAATTGCGAGATATATTAGAAGATCCTCATGGCAAAATATCGTGGGAGAACCTGGTGACCGGATTTAATACCAAAAAACTGGCAAATGGGGCAAATGGTGAGGTGTTTGATTATCGCGAATCCCGTATATACGACCTTTCTGAATTATACGATACCAAAGAATCAAATCCCGCAAAATTGGACCGATTTATTACTAAAAAAGCGGTACTCGATTATATAGATTGTAGTGAGAGTGAAACAGCACTTATTGCCATTTCATATGACCAGTATAAGGAGAACCCAGTAAAACAATATACACATATGGAAATACACGAATCTCTCATTCTAGGAAATATGTGTAATTTGATCATTTTTGCGGAGAACAACCCACCTACACGCAATTCCTTTTCGTGTGGTCAAAGTAAACAGGCAGTTTCATTGTATCATACAAATTATCAAGTTCGTATGGACAAATCCGCGGTGGTTCTCAATTCTGGACAAATACCACTCGTTAAAACCCGGTATTTGGAACATATCAATCGTGAAGAGAACCCATATGGTGTAAATGTAATAGTGGCAATTATGTGTTTTACTGGATATAATGTGGAAGATGCGGTTCTCCTCAATGAGTCCTCATTGGCTCGTGGACTATTCCGAACAACTTACTATACTACTTATCAATCCCACGAAGAAAGTACCAAAAGTGGAAATGCGACGACAGATATCAAATTTGCCAATATAGAATCGGAGAACAATATAGTAGGAACCAAACCCGGATACGATTATAGTAAACTCGACAAATATGGGTTGATTCGAGAAGAAACCGAGGTGACGGACAAAACAGTTCTCATTGGACTCGCCTCCAGTAGTTCCAGTAACGCGGGCATAAAACGGGATCAATCTAAAACGGCCAAAAAGGGGCAATTAGGGGTTGTCGACAAGGCATTTATGACGGAAGGCGAAGAAGGCGAACGAATTGCAAAAGTTCGTGTGCGCGAAGTGAGAATACCGAATTTGGGCGATAAATTCGCGAGTCGAGTCGGGCAAAAAGGCACGGTGGGTCTAGTCGTCCCAGAGCGCGACATGCCTTTTACCAAAGATGGTATCCGACCAGATATGATTATCAACCCACATGCAATACCTACTCGTATGACGATTGGACAATTAGTAGAGACTATTATGGGAAAAGCGTGTGTAGAAACCGGCGGATTTGGAGACGGAACACCCTTTATAAACAAAGGATCCAAGATAGGTGTATTTGGAGAACTTTTGCCAAAACTCGGGTTTCATTCGAGCGGTAATGAAATATTATACGATGGTGCAAGTGGAAATCAAATTGAAAGTGAGATTTTCATCGGACCAACATATTATATGCGCTTGAAACATATGGTAAAAGACAAGATTAACTATCGTGCATTGGGTCCGAGAACCGCTCTTACAAAACAACCCGTTAGTGGCCGTGCAAATGATGGTGGATTGCGTATAGGCGAAATGGAACGCGATTCAGTGGCAGCGCACGGTATAGTGGATTTCTTGACAGAATCTATGATGGAGCGCGGCGATAAATATTATATGGCGGTTTGTAACAAAACTGGATTATTGGCGGTTTATAATCCCGCAAAAAATCTGTTTTTCAGTCCGATGGCGGATGGGCCTATTAGATACATTGGTTCTCTAGATGGTAAAGAATTACATATTGAAAATATTACCAAATATGGACGAGATTTTAGTGTGGTTTGTATACCTTATTCATTGAAACTTTTGATTCAAGAACTCCAGGCGGCCAATATACAGATGCGTATTATTACAGAGGACAATTTGCCACAATTGGAAGGTATGTCGTTTTCCAAAAATATAGATCATCTTATGGGACTTGATAATTCGGCTTCTATATTTGAGAACCAGGGTATAGAAAATTTATCAAAAAAAATGAACAAACTTATTCGAGAGGCCAAGCTCATCGATTTGAATGCGCCTGTGACAACAACTACACCGGAAAGTTCTCCATTTCAGATTTTGAGCGAAGGAGTTATCGAAAAGTTGCCGGAGGTAGGTGCGGAAGCGGAGGCAGAATCGCCCCCATACGAATTGCCGGAAACTCCTCCGGAAATAAGGGCGGAGTTAGAGGCGCGCGAAAACGCCAAGGTTGGCGGGGGCTCCGCCCCCAATGCCCCCAATGCCCCCAAAGAATACGAAATAAACGATTTGGTATTTTATAGGGGCGATCCTACAAAATCATGGTGGCAAATAATCGATAAAACATCGAAATATTTAAC
>RFNU01000209.1 GCA_009927065.1 bacterium
GATATTATATTGGCTTGATAATATCTTTAAAAAATTCATATGATGAAGTAACACATTCTAAATACAAGGTGTAACATGGCTTTGCTAAAACTCATAATCGGATCATTGATGGCGGTAGTATTTCAACGTCGTTTAGCTGAAATACTACTCTACATAATGAATTATTCTGTAGCAATACTTAGGCTACCTACGCGTATTATACATGCTTTAAGAGTACCCCTAGCAGATGCGATACGTAATTTAGATATTATTAAACAGCGCAAACAATATCGTGGAGTTGTTAATTTTTTGTATAACAATATTATTGTACAATTTTCATTGTGTTTTTGGTCAGGTAATTACAGATTAGATGACCGCCAGAAAGGTGTTGAAAAACATGAATTATTCAATACAGTTTATGATCAAACATCACCATTTAAGAAATATACTTTAACAATATCGCCTCTATTGAGTTTACTGACAACTCCATTGCAGCCTTGGATTTCGTTAGGTGATCTCACTATGCTCGTGAGTACGATTGTGATATTGGGTATAAATCAAGATATAAGTTTTATTAAAGATTTATTTCAATCAATACCAAAATCATCATTTGGGCCTGGCGATTCAGCAGCTGCATCGAAGCCTCAACACAGTAGTCAACAAGCAGCATCTTTGAACAGATATTCACGCTCTAGCACTTTAGATTCTCATGTTAAGCCTGACGCCCAAACGGGAGCTGAGAGTAAATCTGCTGCTGCTGTCGGCGAACAAGACAGCACGGTTCCCTCAATAAGGGGGGATCAGCTTGTTTAGATAACAAGCTGATGCTTTCTCATAGTGGAATATTAAAGAAATTCAAAACTTTTTAACTCAAGAAAACATCGGCTTTCTTTATCAGCAAAACCCCTGTAGATCACTATTAAAGACTTCATTCATAAATAAAGAAGGAATGATCAAATAATTTTCTAGTGTTGTTTTTAATATTAAATTAAGGTTATGATAAGTGATATGTCAATAAAAGTCAGATTTATAAATAGCAAAATTATTTCTTAGTATTGGAGGTTAAAAACTATGATCAGTTCATACCAGTTATCAATCAGTAAAGATATTGCATTAGAAAAGAGTTTGCAGACGATTCCTTTTGACATTAACACCTTAGAGTTGAAAATAACTGACGTAGAACTCAGCCAGGTGTTTAAAGGTATTCCCGACCATGTGACCACCCTAGATTTGAGTGGTAATGCTTTAGGAGAAAGATCTGCTGAAGAACTTGCTCAAGCGTTCGCAGCGCTCCCCTCTAGCGTGACTCAGTTAGATTTATCTTTCAATCAGTTAGAGAAAAAAACTGGCGAAGAACTTGCTCAAGCGTTCGCAGCACTTCCTTCTAGAATTAGAATATTAAATTTGACTGCTAATAATTTAAGACGAACAACTGGTGCAGAACTTGCCCAAGCGTTCGCAGCGCTTCCCTCTGGCGTGACGGATTTACATTTGTACGGTAATGAGTTAGGAAAAAGAACTGGCGAAGAACTTGCCCAAGCGTTCGCAGCACTTCCTTCTAGCATTAGAATATTAAATTTGGATGGTAATAAGTTAAGCCGAAGAACCGGCGAAGAGCTTAATCAAGCGTTTGCAGCGATTCCTAAGAACGTGACTAAGTTGAATTTAGCCGGTAATGGTTTAGGGCTAAAAACTGGTAAGGAACTTGCCAAAGTATTTTCGGGGATTTCCACTGGTATTACCAGTCTAGATTTGTCTCATAATAAGTTAGATAAAAGAACGGATATAGAACTTGCCGAAGCATTCAAAGCGATTCCTGAACAAGTGAGTATGCTATCTTTGGGTGTGAATATGTTAGGAAATAAAACGAGCGAAGAACTTGCCAAAGCATTCGCAGGTATTTCTGTTGGTGTGACAACCTTAGAGTTGGGTGGTAACTCTTTAGGAAGTACTGATGAAGAACTTGCCCAAGCGTTCGCAGCGCTGTCTCCTAGCGTCACTGAGTTGAATTTATCTTTTAATTGTTTAGAAGAAAAAACAGGCGTAGCACTCGCCAAAGCGTTCGCAAGTATTCCTTTCGGTGTGAGAACTCTAAATTTATCATATAATAATCTAGGAGAAAAAACTGGAGCACAACTTGCCCAAGCGTTCGCAGCGTTTCCCTCTAGTATTCTCGCTTTAAATTTATGCGGTAATAAGATAGGAAAAACAATAACTGATGCAGAGCTCACTCAGGTATTCGCAGCGCTTCCTGTTGGTGTGACCACCCTAAATTTGTGGGGTAATGCTTTAGGACAAAGAACTGGTGCAACACTTGCCCCAGCATTTTCAGTGATCCCCTTTACCGTAACTACCCTGGATTTAAGTTTTAATGACTTAGGAATGATACCGGACGAGGGATTGAGTGACGCATTTGCAGGCATTCCTGTCGGCGTGACTACGCTATATTTGAGTAATAATGCCTTCGGGAGAAAAATTAGCGCAGAAAAACTTGCCTCAGCATTCTCAATGATTCCTGCTACCGTAACCACCCTGGGTTTAGGCTCTAATGACCTAGGAATGATGCCTAGTGAGGGACTGATTCAAGTGTTTGCAGCTCTTCCTCCTGGTGTGAGCACCCTGGATTTGCGTTATAATGACTTTGACCTAAAACGTGGGTCAACAATACTTAAATGCTTTGCAGCGCTTCCTTCTGGTGTGACCACTCGGGATTTGCGGGGTAATAATTTAGGGCGCAAACCTGACGCAGAACTTATTAAGATCTTTGCAGATCTAAGTCAGCGCTATCATACAGTCAATTTAATGGAAAATAACTTATTTTCAGGAAGAACAAAGATCGAGCAAGAGCCTTTACTTTCGTTCTTTAGGAGCCATTCTTGCGTTCAAGAAAATACCGGATGTTCTTTTAATATAGATGGTGGTAATGGTAAATTGGAGCTACAGCAGACCGAGGCACCCGTTTGCATATTTACACAACCTTTTCGTGACCGAACTGACATGTTGAATATGAGCGCGGAAAAATGTGCACACAAACCTATCTGAACATAATATTCATAAAGAAAAGAGCCAGTGACTATGTGTGATCTGCAACCTCATACTCCTCTGTGTGTGAGATAACAGGCTGGCTCCACGTTTATTCATCAAAGATCAGGATCTGAGGCACTTAAGATTTGCCTTGTAGCCTATATTCATTCGAATGATTTTCAATAAAGTATCATCAAGCCATTTTATTCTTGGAATTGATATCATTAAAAAGACTTAATTCATAACATACAGACTCACATTTAATACACACGCAAAACTTACCCATAAGAAATAAGGCACTAAAAAAAGTTTAGAAGACCATTTTGTTATATTCGCAATCAATGATCCGATGAAGATCCAAAGTAAAATAATATCGTATAACGCTAAATCTATTCGATGCATGTAAAAAAACAAAGGCGACCAAAGAACATTCAGGATCATTTGTACCGCAAAAATCCATAAGACTTTTTTGGACGAAGCTCGATCGTTCCAAAGATCGCCTAAAACGATACCCATCATGATGTATAATGTTGTCCAGACGGGACCAAAAATCCAGCCTGGTGGATTAAAACTTGGTTTGTGTAATTGATGGTACCATGTCAAATCAGCATACCCCATACTCAATCCCGATAGAGTGCCTAACGATAAACAAAAGAGAGCGCCGATTATTTTTGAACGATAATGATGCATGAAGTCTTAATCAAAATATTATATTTTTCATTATAAGAGATTTTTGTTAAAAATCTTCTTGAGTAATGCAGCAAAAATAGTTATAAAAATGCAATCAATATATCTTTCAAGATAGCTGGAATCAAAAGGAGCGAGATTAAGGACAGCGATAAGCTGTAAGCTATCCCTTCAGGTCATGATGAGTGACGTGTTTTCTCGTATGGATCAATGAGTCGATCAGCTATTGCTATTTTATCTACAGAGAACTTACTTCATAATTTAAATGTTATCAAGAATCATGTTGGTTCTGCAAAAATCATTGCCATGATCAAAGCAAATGCTTATGGGCATGGTATCCGCACGGTAGCATCAAAGCTTGATGGATTAGTTGATTTATTAGGCGTCGCATCGATTGATGAAGCTATAGCGTTAAGAAAGCACGGTGTGCGATCGCCTATTATTTTAATGCAAGGAGTCTTTGAGTCCAATGAGCTTTTATTAGCATCAGTTGAGCATTTCCATGTTGTTTTTAATAACTTTCAACAGTTAGAGTGGCTTGATAAGATTATACTTCCTAGAGCACTTCATGCATGGATTAAAATTGATACGGGAATGGGACGATTAGGATTTGATCTTGATCAAGCTTACAGTGTTTATGAGCGTTTAATGAACCATCGCTCCTTGATCAAACCTATCCATGTCATGTCACATTTTTCGGCAGCTGATATTATCGATCATCCTTTAAATCAAGAGCAGATTGAACGCTTTAAAAACTTTACCATGTTGATAGAGTCCAGTGGATCTCAATTGAGTCTTTGTAATTCTGCAGCGATTTTTAATTTTCCCCAATGTCACTACCACTATGTGAGACCCGGTCTTGCTTTATATGGTGTCAGTCCTCTTCAAGGTCGTTGTGCAGAAGATTTAGGATTAAAACCAGTCATGTCTTTGCAAACAAGTTTAATCTCTGTTCGCACTTTTAAAAAAGGATCGTTGATTGGTTATGGAGGAAGATATTCTTGCCCACAAGACATGCCGATTGGCATTATTGCTTTTGGTTATGGTGATGGCTATCCGATTACAGCTCGAGATGGCACACCGATTCTTGTTAACGGCATCAAATGTAGCTTAGTAGGTCGTGTATCCATGGATATGATAGCGGTAGATTTGAGAGCCTGTCCAACAGCAGGTATCGGCGATCCTGTCGTTTTATGGGGAGAAGATTTACCAATTGAACATATTACCCCTTTTACTTCAAATATATCATGGGATATATTAACAGGAGTACAACATCGGGTTAAATTTCTTTGGACTCGTATTTAGTTTCTGTATACATTAGGTTATTGAGTAAGGATTATTATTTATCATGGAACTTTTTTTAAGCATTCTTTTCTTTTTATTCAAGATTTTTATTATTATTGGATCCATTTATCTTATT
>RFNU01000122.1 GCA_009927065.1 bacterium
GGAAAGAGCTCCTCCAGAAAAAGTATTAAATAAGCCAAAAAGATTATTAGATGACGATAACAGTCTAGCTACTTCAGCCGCATTAACACCTGGTGCAGGAATAAAAGAACCTACTCGAAAGACTAACAAAGCCAAGAATAGATATTTAACCTTTCCAACTATCTGCGATAAACCTTTTACATTGGGAATCATGCTCTACTTTCCTTATGCTTGATCCTGAGATTCAACTTCGATTAAAAAAGGACGTGAGCCAGCCGTGGCGTATAGTCCAGAGATCTTACGTTGCTCAATCTCTCTATCAAAAAATATGCGTACTTTTTTTGTTGAGTTTTTGACTAAATCCCAATCTTTTAAAACATCCAGTGTGATGACACTATCAGGATTGAAAGACTCAAGAATACTTAAAGCCAACTCAGCAGTATGTAGATTAACTTTTGAACGAAACCCTCTTTTAGGCAGTCGTCTATAAATAGGCATTTGACCGCCCTCAAAGTTAGCTTTGATAGAGGTACCAGTACGCGCATGCTGGCCTTTATGTCCACGACCACAGGTTTTACCGATACCAGAGCCAGTTCCACGACCAACACGCTTTGGGCTATGCTTTGAGCCTAGAGCTGGAGCAAGAGTATTTAAATACATTTAGATTTCCTCCACTAAAAGCAAATAGCGAACTTGATTAATCATGCCTAAATTTTCAGGAGTTGCGTTTACAATGATTGTATGATTAATTTTTCTTAATCCCAAACCACGGACGCTATCCTGATGATTTTTGAGTCGGCCAATTAAGCTTTTTACAAGTTTAATTTTAAGCTGTTTCATGTTCCGCATCTCCCGTAATGTGTGCTTCACCAAAAATCCTGGACAGCGGCAACCCTCTTTTTTCTGCGACTTCATAAGGTGATTGCATTGATTCGAGTGCTTTAAAAGTTGCATGGATCACATTCATCGCACGTGTAGAACCGAAACATTTTGCAGAAATATTTTGAACTCCTAAGACTTCAAAAATAGCTCGCATTGGGCCACCCGCAATAATTCCAGAGCCTTGTGCCGAAGGACGAATCGTCACTTTAGTTGCACCATGACAAGCTTCTAACTCGTGAAAAACAGTACCTTTGTTCAAATGAACACGAATCATATTTTTTTTAGCCATTTCAGTTGCTTTTCTAATAGCATCTGGCACTTCACGAGCCTTACCACGACCATAGCCTACCCGACCTTGGCCATCACCTAAAACGATAACAGCAGCAAATCTAAAGTTACGACCACCTGCTACAACTTTTGCAGTACGAATAACGCAAATTAATTTTTGGTTATATTGACCGTCTTGAACTTCTTTTGAACGTTGTTGTTCAGCCATGATTATACCTCAATACCTTCTTGACGAAACGCTTCTACTAAAGCTTTGACGCGACCGTGATAGGCAAATCCTGAACGATCACACGCGACTTTAGTTACCCCATTAGTAAGTGCTTGCTGAGCAAGTAAGCGACCAACTTGGGATGCCTTTTCTGTTTTTGTACCAGCTTCATCACGTAAATTTAATGTACTAACATGAGCCAATACTTTACCACCATCGAGAACCATGCCATAAATATGCTGTGAACTACGATAGATTGTTAAACGTATACGACCAACCTGCGCTACTTGGCGCTTGATAATATAGCGAGTTTTAGCAGCTCTTCTTAATCGAGCTTTCTTTTTATCATGCATGATATTATCCCCGATTATTTCTTCTTCTTAGTTTCTTTTAGAACAAGAACCTGACCTTTAATCAGTATCCCTTTCCCTTTATAAGCATCAACCTTACGGAAGCGACGAATTTTAGCTGAAGCCTGGCCTAATGCATGCTTACTGATAGACTCTAAAACAAGTTGTGTTGGAGTCGAAACAGTAACTTTGATATCCGCAGGAATAACATAAATATCGTCATGAGACTTACCCAAGGTGAGAACTAATGTGTTTTTTCCATCAACATTTTTAAGCGCCGCTTTAAAACCAGTTCCTTTCAGCTCTAACTCTTGTTTAAAAGGTTGAATTAACCCTTGAATATTTGAGCGCGAGATAGAAATAGCTGTTCCTAATTGCATAGCAGATTCAGGATTTTCTTCCAATGGTATATAAGAAAGAATACCATTTTCTAAAACTGGTTTAAGCACTTTATGATAACGGTGTTCAAGCCTTTGATCACCCTTTTGAAATGAAACGACTCGATTTTTTTCATCGATAGTCACTGTAACGCCTTTTGTATTCAGGTCTGTTCTTTCTAAACGTGTTAACATTTTCTGGACCTCTTAATGGACATTACAAATAACTTCACCACCGATACCAAGCGATGCTGCACGGGATGCAGTCATGATACCTTGCGAAGTAGTGATGATGGAAATACCTAAACCACCCAAAACGACAGGAAGCTTATCTTTCGAAGCATAATACTGACATGATGTTTTAGAAATTCTTTTAATATGTTCAATAACAGGTTTATTGTGATGATATTTTAAAACTATTACTAAAGTTTTTTTACCATTCTCTTCAACGAGTTGATAATCGCGAATATAACCTTCGCTTTTTAATACTTCAGCAATACCTGCTTTGATTTTTGACGCAAAGACTTGAATAACATGTTTACCAGCACGCTGAGCATTTCTGATTCTTGTTAAAAGGTCTGCAATTGGATCTTGTAGGCTCATAATTATACTCCTTACCAACTTGACATGACAAAACCAGGTAAATAACCTTCCATTACCCAATTTCTAAATAGTGCACGGCAAACGCCAACTTTACGATAAGTACCGCGCGGACGTCCATTAATAGGACAACGATTTCGCGCACGTACATAGCTAGAGTCTTTTGGTAATTTTTCAATTTTAGCCAAGATATCGAATTGCTTTTCTAAATCACCAGCTGCATCAACTAATTCTTTTTTCAACGCTTGACGTTGCTCGTAATGCTTATTAATAAGCACTTCGCGCTTATTATTACGACGAACCCAACGATTTTTTTGAGTTTTCTTTTGAGTAGCTACCATCTTCTAATTCCTAGTTGTGTGACTTAAAGGTGCCGCGGAATGGGAAATTAAACATCTTGAGCAATTCATGCGCGTGTGCATCGGTTCTTGCTGATGTATTAATAGTAACATTCATACCGGAGACATTTGGATCTAACTCATCAAGATCAATTTCTGGAAAAACAAGCTCTTTAAATGAGAAGTTAAAATTACCACGGCTATCAAATCCTTTAACATCAACGCCCCTAAAATCACGCACACGTGGAAGAACGATGTTTACGATACGATCAAAAAACTCGTACATTTTTTCACCGCGCAAGGTAACTTTTACGCCCATTGGCCAACCATCACGAATTTTAAACCCTGCGATAGATTTTCTTGCTTTAGTAACAACTACTTTTTGACCTGCAATTCTTGATAAATGATCGACAGCTGTTTGCACTATTTTTTTATCAGTAGAAGCATTACCAACACCAATATTAAGAACAATTTTTTTAAGCGCAGGAATTTCCATTGAGTTATTCAAACCTAATTTTTGTTTCAATTCACTGCTTTTATCTTTATATATCTGTTTCAAACGTGCCATGATTATTTCCCACTTTTCTTAAATGATTGATGTTGGATCTCAGCACCAGTCGACTTATAATGGCGAGTCTTTTTCCCATCTTCGATCACATAGCGAATTTTATCTGCTTTCTGTGTCTCGGAATTCCAAATAGCTACATTTGATGCATGGACTGAACCTTCGATTTTTTTAATTGAACCAGGAATGCCTGCATGTGGATTTGGCTTTTGATGTTTAGTCAAAAGATTGCAATTCTCAATAATATATCGAAGTCCGGTTCTAGTACGGATTTTCTTTTTCAGCACACCTTGCTGGCCTTTAGAGCTACCGCTAATGATAACGACCGCATCACCTAACAATAATTTATCGTCCGCCACAGCTTTTACAACGCGTGCTATTTTTTCTGATAGATTCATTTCTGTATCCCCTCTTATAATACTTCTTGCGCTAAAGAAATGATCTTCATAAAGTCTTTGCGCAGTTCGCGTGTGACTGGGCCAAATATCCTTGTTCCAATCGGCTGGCGTTGATTATTTAATAGGACAGCAGCATTACCATCGAATCGAATAGTCGTACCGTCTTCTCTTCTAATAGCATGACGCGTACGCACTACAACAGCGAAACACACATCACCTTTTTTTACACGACCAGTTGGAATTGCATCCTTAACAGCTACTCGAATAATGTCACCAACAGCAGCAACGCGTCTTTTCGATCCGCCAAGGACCTTAATACACTGCACAGAACGCGCTCCAGAATTATCAGCAACTTCAAGTTTTGTTTGAGGTTGAATCATAGGTAACCCCTTATAATTGTTATCAATACATTACTTTATGCAAGAACTGTTTCAAGTTCCCACGTTTTGGTTTTTGAGTGCGGCTTGCAAGCGCGAATAACAACAGTGTCACCCTCTTTTGCAATATTGCCAGCATCATGTACAGTAAAAGTAGCAAGAAGCTTTAACGTTTTTCTGTACTTAGGATGGCTTTTTAGGAACCGCACAACAACTTTAATAGTTTGAGTTGAGCAGCAACGTTTAACCACACCTGTTAATAACTTGCCATTTCTTTGTTCAGTAAGCTCAGTCACGATACTACCTCACCTTCTTTTTCTTTTAAGATTGTCAAAATACGCGCAATAGTTTTTTTAACTTTGCCCAATTCTGATGTGTTTTTTCTCTCATTATCCGCAGAAAACTTCATACGAACAACAGATTCTCGACGATACATAGAGCTTAATACCTCAAGAGCTTGCTCTTTGGCCATAGCCCTAATTTCCGAAACTTTCATTTATAAACTCCTAGCTAAAGATTTTTATATAAAAAACATATAAAATCACTAGATGATGCTCAATATTCTAACGTAAAGAGAAGATTATCTCTAGCTTTTTATCAATTAATTCAGAACTAAGGCGCTTTTAGGCGCTTTAGTTCTCAACAATAGTTGTAGAAACAGATAATTTTGCACAAGCTAGCTTTAATGCTTCTCTTGCAATAGCAGGCTCAACACCGCCAATCTCGTAGAGTACGCGACCTGGTTGAACGAGTGCAACCCAATACTCAACATTACCTTTACCACTACCTTGACGCACACCTAGTGCTTTCTCAGTAATAGGCTTATCAGGAAAAATCCTAATCCAGATTTTACCACCTCTTTTGATTTTTCTATTAATCGCTCGACGCGCCGCTTCAATCTGACGTGAACTAATTTGGCCATGGGACGTTGCCTTCAACGCAATCGTTCCAAAGCTAATTTGATTACCAGATTGAGCTAAACCGTAGTTCCTTCCCTTGTGGGTTTTACGATATTTAGTACGCTTTGGCTGTAACATTTGATCCTACCTCATGAAGAAATTTTTTCTTTATCAAGAACTTCGCCTTTGAAAATCCAGACTTTAATACCAATAATACCGTAAGTTGTCTTGGCTTCAGCAATGTGATAATCAATATTCGCACGTAGTGTGTGTAATGGGACGCGTCCTTCACGATACCACTCGCGACGAGCAATCTCTGCTCCACCTAAACGACCAGAAATCGCAACTTTAATCCCTTCGGCACCAACTTTCATAGCATTTGTTACTGCACGACGCATAGCACGACGATACATAACACGATTTTGAATTTGTTCAGCGATGGACTCGGCTGTTAAACGCGCATCTATTTCTGGCTTCTTGATTTCTTCAATATTAATATGAACAGGAACGCCCATAAGCTTTGAAATTTCGGCTTTTAAACGCTCAATGTCTTCACCTTTCTTACCAATAACAACCCCTGGTCGTGCAGTATGAATGGTAATAACAGCATTGTTTGCAGGGCGATTGATTTGAATCATCGAAATCAACGCATTGCTATAACGCTTCATAATAAACTTTCGAACCATCATATCAGAAAACACGAAAGTTGAATAATCTTTAGAATCTTTGTACCAACATGATTGATGCTTAAAAATTTTACCTAAGCGAAAACCTGTTGGATGAACTTTTTGTCCCATGGTAACTCCTAATCAATTGAACCGATTTGCGCACTTGAAACAACGACTCGAACATGGCTTCTTTTTTTAAGAATTTGGTTCGATCGTCCTTTCGCTCTAGGCATCATACGCTTCATACGCATACCTTGATCGACTTGGATTGTTTCAATAAAAAGTGTGCCTACATCTTGATTGCCATTGTTTTCAGCATTAGCTACAGCTGAATTAACAACTTTCAAAAGAATTTGTGCACCTTTTTTAGGAACAAAGGAAAGTAACTGAATAACATCAGTAACTGGTCTTCTAGTTAATTTTAAATCTCTAACAATTTTTCTTAACTTTTGTTCAGAAATAAGAGAGTTTTTTGATATTGCCGAATACTGCATTGTTTTCACCTATGATCATTACTTAGTTTTACGATCACCAGAATGACCACGGAATGTACGAGTCTTCGCGAATTCGCCAAGCTTATAACCCACAAGATCTTCGGTAACCAACAGTGCCACAAAATCTTTACCATTATGAATCATCATGGTAACCCCTACGAAATCAGGAATGATTGTAGAGCGACGTGACCATGTTTTAATAACAATACGTGCAGACTTGGTTGCTTTTTCTTTAGACTTTGCGACCTTCATACGTAGCTTTGGACTTACGTATGGGCCTTTTTTAATTGAACGTGCCATAGTTAATTTCTCACTTACACTTTTTTAGCTAAATGGCGTGAACGAACAACCATCGAATTATTCTTATTACGACGGGTGCGTGTACCTTTTGGTAATCCTTTTGGTGAGCAAGATGGGCGTCCACCTGAAGTACGACCTTCCCCTCCTCCTAATGGATGATCTACCGGGTTCATCGCGACACCACGTACCGTTGGTCTAATACCAAGGCGACGTTTACGTCCAGCAGTACCTGTCATGCATAAGTTATGATCAGAATTGCATATTTCACCAATAACAGCGCGACAATCTAAACGAACTTTTCTCATTTCACCACTACGTAAACGGAGAACAGCATATTGGCCTTCTTTAGCCATTAACTGCGCAGAAGCGCCCGCTGAACGAACCATTTGAGCACCACGACCAGGCTTAAGTTCGACTAAACAAATAACAGAACCCACAGGAATAGAACGAATTGGCAAGCAATTTCCATCTTTAATTGGAGCATCTGGACCTGAAAGAAGCTCGGCACCAACAGTCATTTTGGAAGTAGCAATGATATAAGCACGCACACCATCTGAATAACATAAAAGAGCAATATTAGCCGTACGGTTAGGATCATACTCAATACGCTCTACTTTTGCAGGAATACCATCACGTAAACGTTTAAAATCGATAATACGATATAATCTTTTTACACCACCGCCACGATGACGCACAGTAATGTGTCCATTATTGTTACGACCACCAGTAGACGGCTTTGGCTTCACAAGACTTTTTAGTGGTTTGCCTTTATGCAAATTAGCATAATCTTGAACAACCATGCCACGGCGACCACTAGTATAGGGTTTGCAATAAATTAATCCCATAACGACACCTTACTTATCAAGATTTTCTAGTAAAATCTCATGACCTGGTACAACTTTGACATAAGCTTTTTTCATGTGCTTATGTGAAGTTGCTTTACGGCCAGGATGACGCACGGTAATCTTGGCAATACAGGTATGAACGCTTTCAACAGTAACATTAAATAATGCTTCAACAGCTGCTTTAACAGTTTTTTTAGTTGCTGCAGTCTCTACTTCAAACGCATAAGTGCGATCTAACATTGTTGTTTTTTCTGTCACTATAAGTTTTTTGAGAACCTTTCTTTGATGTACATTCATCATGCAAAAATCTCCTCTATAGTTTTTAAGGCTTCAGGATGAATGACAACAACCTGATGTTTGAGCAATAACACAGGATTGAGTTCATCTGGAGTGATCACTGTGACATTTGGTAAGTTACGCGCTGATAAAAACAATGATTCATGAAAGTCATCAGCAATAATTAATGCATTTTGCGCTAAATTATGTTGAGCAAACCAATTAACCATGTTTTTAGTTTTATAATCAGCAACATCAACTTGACCTATAAATAAACGGCTATGCTCTCTTAGTCCTGAAAGGATAGAGCAAATGGCGCTTCTGTACATTTTCTTGTTGACTTTCTGATGATAATTTGGTTTTGAAGAACCAAAAGTCATACCGCCGCCAACAAAAATAGGACTACGAATAGAGCCTACGCGTGCGCGACCAGATCCTTTTTGAGGACGTGGTTTACGACCACCACCAGAAACATCACTTCTGCTCTTTTTTAAGGAAGAACGAGCAGATGTATCTGAAAAACGATAGCTTTGTGCACGTTGGTTTGCTAAATAGGCTGTAACAACCTGATGAACAAGGGCACTGTTAACTTCGCGGCCAAATACTAGATCTGAAGCATCTACAGTCTGGCGACCTTGATCATTTTGTAAAATCGATTCTAGTTTCATCGGATACACCTTACACTACTTCGCTAGATTTAACTGCAGGTTTTACAATAACGTAACCACCTGGAGCACCTGGAACTGCACCCTCTACTAGGATGTAATTTTTTTCCACATTCACCTCAAGAACATTAAGGCTCTGAACAGTAACTTGTTCATGACCCATATGTCCTGCCATTTTTTTACCTTTAAAAACTCGCCCTGGAGACTGGTTTTGACCTGTGGAACCATGAACACGATGTGAAACGGAGTTACCGTGAGAAGCAAATTGCCCACCAAAATTGTGGCGCTTCATTGAACCTGCAAAACCTTTACCTTTTGAAACTCCTGTTACGTCAACCTTGAGAGTTGATGAGAACAAGGAACAATTAATTTCTTGACCTAAGGAAAAATCATCAACAGAACTCATTCTGAATTCTTTTAAAATCGCTCCAAACGGTGCTTTGGCACTAGAATCTACCAATGCTTTTTTATAATGCCCTTTAAGAGCAGCTGTAACACGTTGCGGCTTCTTAGAACCTGTTGTTAATTGAACGGCATTATATCCATCATGTGTAACTGTTTTTAATTGTGTTACATAATTTGGATCAATTTTTAAAACCGTTACCATTTTCTGGCCATCTTTAAAAATCGAGGTAGCCCCGACTTTCACGGCTATTAAGCCGAGTGAATACTTACTCATTTTAGCACCTACTTAATATAAACTTGTACACCAGCTGCTAAATCTAAACGCATAAGTGCATCAATCGTTTTATCAGATGGTTGGACAATAATAATTACACGTGAGTGTGTGCGTTGTTCATATTGTTCCCTTGCGTCTTTATTGACATGAGGCGAAATAAGAACTGTATAACGCTCTATCCTTGTTGGCAACGGAACTGGGCCACGAACATGTGCACCTGTACGACGAGCTGTTTCAACGATTTCTTTAGCAGAACGATCAATCAATGAATGATCGTAAGACTTTAAAGTAATAACTATTTGTTGGTCTTTCATGGATAAACCCCTAGAACACTAACCTTGTTTTTTAATTAATTGCTCAGCAACAAAAGCTGGAGCTTCGCTATATTTTTTGAACTCCATTGAGTATGTCGCTCTACCTTGAGACATGGAACGAACATCTGTAGCGTATCCAAACATTTCAGAAAGCGGCACTTCGCAACGAATTTGTTTACCAGAAGGTCCATCTTCCATACCCTGAATGACTCCACGACGACGATTAATATCACCAATAACATCACCCATGTATTCTTCAGGAGTAATAACTTCGACATCCATTATTGGCTCTAGAATAACCGGCTTACAACGTTTAGCACCTTCACGGAAAGCTAAACCACCGGCAAGTTTAAAGGCCATTTCAGAAGAGTCAACATCGTGATAACTTCCATCATACAAAGTGACTTTAACATCTACGACTTGATAACCCGCAATGACTCCGTTAGCCATTTGTTCTTCAATGCCTTTATTGACAGCCGGAATATATTCCTTAGGAATAGCACCACCCACAACACCATTGACGAACTGATAGCCTTGTCCCTGTGCAAGAGGCTCAATTTTGATCCAAACATGACCGTATTGACCACGACCACCAGATTGACGAACAAACTTGCCTTCATGATCAACTGCTTGACGAATAGTTTCTCTGTATGCAACTTGTGGATTACCGACATTTGCTTCAACCTTAAACTCTCTTCTCAAGCGATCTACAATAATTTCCAAGTGCAGCTCGCCCATTCCTGAGATAACTGTCTGACCAGTTTCTTCATCAGTAGCAACTCTAAAAGAAGGATCTTCTTTTGCTAATCGACCTAAACCTATCGACATTTTTTCCTGATCAGCTTTAGACTTGGGTTCAATAGCAATAGAAATAACTGGCTCAGGAAAATCCATTTTTTCAAGAACGATTGGTTTATTTGAATCACAAAGAGTATCACCAGTAATAGTATTTTTTAATCCTACAACAGCGGCAATATCTCCAGCTTGAACGCTTTTAATCTCTTCACGAGAATTAGCATGCATTTGTAAAATACGACCAAAACGCTCTGTTTTGTCTTTTAATGGATTTAAGACACTTGCTCCAGCATCTAATTTACCAGAATACACACGGAAGAATGTTAAAGAACCGACAAATGGATCATTAATAATTTTGAACGCTAATGCAGAAAATGGTTCATCAGTCATTGGTGCACGAAATAGCTGCTCTTCACCGTCCAGATCTGTTCCTTTCACAGGTCCAATATCAAGTGGGGATGGCAAATAATAAATAACAGCATCCAATACAGCTTGGACCCCTTTATTTTTAAAGGCAGAACCACAGCAAACTGGAATAATTTCGGCTTTAATCGTGCGTTCACGAATCGCTGTACGAATTTGTTCTTCTGATAAATCGCCTTGTTCAAGATAATGATTCATTAAATCTTCATTCGATTCCGCTGCAGCTTCTAATAATTTTTCGCGATATTCTTGAGCTTTAGTCACAAGATCAGCCGGAATGTCAGAAAGATCATAAGTCATGCCCTGATTGTGCTCATGCCAAAAAATAGCTTTCATACGAATCAAATCAATAATGCCTTTAAAGTTTTCTTCAGAACCAATTGGGATTTGTAACGCAACAGGATTTGCTTTTAGTCTACTGGTTATTTGTCCTAAAACACGAAAGAAATCGGCACCAGCTCTATCCATTTTATTAACAAAAGCCATACGTGGAACGCGGTATTTATTTGCTTGGCGCCAAACAGTTTCTGACTGTGGCTCTACACCACCAACTGCGCAAAACACAGCTACTGCGCCATCGAGAACGCGCAATGAACGTTCTACTTCAATAGTAAAGTCAACGTGACCCGGCGTGTCGATAATATTGATACGATGATCTGGAAACTGCTGATCCATACCTCTCCAATTGCAAGTGGTTGCAGCAGAAGTAATCGTAATACCACGTTCTTGCTCTTGCTCCATATAATCCATGGTTGCAGCACCGTCATGAACTTCACCAATTTTGTGAGACTTACCTGTATAAAATAAAATACGTTCAGTCGTCGTGGTTTTTCCCGCATCAATGTGGGCCATAATCCCTATGTTTCTATACTTTTTCAAATCAACTGCCACAGTCAAACTCCTAATTACCAGCGATAATGAGCAAAAGCTCTGTTTGCTTCAGCCATACGGTGAGTATCATCTTTCTTTTTGATAGCACCGCCACGACCTTTGCCACCACCTTCACGATCTTCAGCATCGATGAATTCTGCGGTTAGCTTTTCAATCATGCTTTTACCTGGGCGTTTACGAGCAGATTCTAAAATCCAGCGCATAGCTAACGCTTTGGCGCGATCACGATCAACTTCAATAGGAACCTGATAAGTAGCGCCGCCAACACGACGTGATTTCACTTCGATATCGGGCATAACATTCATTAAAGCTTTGTGAAAAACTTTTAACGAATCAATATCTGACAAATGAAATTTAGCAGCAATCATGTCAATTGAGCTATAAAAAATATTTCTTGCAACGTCTTTTTTACCGTCATACATTATATGATTGATAAATAGTGTCACATCTACATCATTAAAACGCTGATCTGGTAATGTAATGCGTTTTTGAGCTTCGCGTCTTCTAGCCATAATTTATTGATTCCCTTATGCAGCTTTAGCTTTTTCTTTAGGGCGTTTTGCGCCATATTTGGAACGACCTTGACGACGTTTATCAACGCCTGATGTGTCTAATGCTCCACGGACAACGTGATAACGCACACCTGGCAAATCTTTTACACGACCACCACGAATAAGAACAACAGAGTGCTCTTGAAGGTTATGGCCTTCACCACCGATATATGCAGTTACTTCAACGCCATTAGTTAAGCGAACACGACACACTTTACGCAGTGCTGAGTTAGGCTTTTTAGGAGCAGTTGTATACACACGAACGCATACTCCTCTCTTAAAAGGACTTGATTGCAATGCAGGACTCTTTGACTTATACACCCGCTTTTTACGGCAGTTGCGTAAGAGCTGATTAGTTGTTGGCATATTTAGTTTTCCCCAAAAATAGACAAAGCAAAGCCATGGATGGCTTCACTCTCCGTTAAAATTAACGAAAGACTGCAACGACGGCAGTCTATTGTTCAAGGCCTAGGCCTAGGAATTTTTTCAAACTTTCTCAGATTCTAACAGATTATATGGAATTGATCTATAGGAATGCCGTAAAAGTTTGAAAGCAAATTCTTTATTAAAATTGAGACTGAGAAGATTGCGCTTCATTCAGTGCATCATGTAAAGCAGATTGTGCTTGTTCTGCTGTTATGGGCTCATTGATATGCCGGCGCAAACGCTTTTGTTTATCATGATATGCCATGCCTGTACCGGCAGGAATCAAGCGACCAACAATAACATTCTCTTTAAGACCGCGCAACTCATCTCGTTTACCAGCAATAGCTGCTTCTGTTAAAACACGTGTTGTTTCTTGGAAAGATGCTGCTGAAATAAAGGATTCTGTAGCTAACGACGCTTTAGTAATACCCATTAATTGATGAACACCTTGAGCCACGCGTAATCCATCTTGTTGTAATTGAATATTCTTAGCCTTGAACCAACGATAATCAATCTGCTCACTAGGTATTAATCCAGAATCGCCAACCTCAGAAACCTCGATTTTTCTCAACATCTGTTTAACGATAACTTCAATATGTTTATCTGCAATCAATACGCCTTGCAAGCGATAAACATTTTGAATTTCGTAAATGATGTAATTAGCTAACTCATCGACACCTTTAAGTCTTAAAATATCATGCGGATTAGTTGGACCATCTGCAATAATATCACCTACCTGAACAATTTCACCCTCAAATACGTTTAAGTTACGCCATTTAGGAATAAGCTCTTCATGAACATGCTGGCCATCTTGTGATGTAATAATGATACGTCGCTTACCTTTCGTTTCTTTACCAAACGAGACAAAGCCAGAGATTTCTGCAAGAATTGACGGATCTTTTGGTCGGCGCGCTTCAAATAAATCAGCAACTCTAGGTAGACCGCCTGTAATGTCACGCGCTTTAGATGCCTCTTGAGGAATACGTCCAATAACATCTCCAATTTGGACGGGCTGGCCATCATCATAATTGATAATCGTCCCTTTTGGTAAAAAGTATTGAGCAGGAATTTTTGATCCTGGAATCATCACTTCATGACCTTCTTGATTAACCAAACGAATCAGCGGACGAAGCTCATATGTTGTTCCTTTAGCAGATGACTCACCAACAACAATACTGGTTAATCCAGTAATTTCATCAGTTTGCTTGGACATTGTGATACCATCAACTAAATCATGGAATTTAACACAACCAGACACCTCTGAAATAATCGGATACGTATGGGCATCCCATTGAGCTAAAAGCTGACCTGCTTGAACAATAGCATGATCTGCAACATCAATCACAGCACCGTAAGGTAATTTATGACGCTCACGCTCAACGCCCATATCGTCATGAAGCACAATTTCACCAGAACGTCCTGTAACAACAATCTTATTATCCCGATTAAGGACAGATTTCAAGTTATTAAAGCGAACAGTCCCATTACGTTTAGTTCTAACTTCATTATCAATAGCGCCGCGTGATACCGCTCCTCCAATATGGAATGTCCTCATGGTTAATTGAGTACCCGGTTCACCAATAGATTGAGCGGCAATAATACCAATCGCTTCACCTTTGTTCACTAAATGACCGCGCGCTAAATCACGACCGTAACACATCGAGCAAACACCGAATTCTGCTTCACAAGTAATTGCAGAACGAACTCTCACTGAATCAATTCCTAAACGATCAAGGATATCACGATGGCTTTCATTAATAAGCTCACCGTGGTCTATCACAACTTCTTTGGTTTCAGGATCAATAACATCTTCAGATAAACAACGACCAAAAACTCGATCATAAAGAGTTTGGACAATATCGCCACCCTCAATACGAGGCAATACCTCTAAGCCATCCGCTGTACCGCAATCAAATTCTGCAACAACAACATCTTGTGCCACATCAACAAGACGACGAGTTAAATATCCTGAGTTTGCAGTTCTCAATGCCGTGTCAGCTGCTCCTTTACGCGCACCATGTGTCGAAATAAAGTATTCAAGAACGTTCAGTCCATCACGAAAGTTTGCTGTAATAGGCGTTTCAATTGTTGATCCGTCTGGACGTCCCATCAATCCACGCATACCTGCTAATTGACGAATTTGAGCTTGAGATCCCCTTGCGCCTGAATGAGCCATCATATAAATAGAATTAAAGGAATCTTGTTGCTTAACATTACCATCATGATCAACATATGTTTCCGAAGAAATAAGCTTCATCATCTCTTTTGTGACTTCGTCATTCGCTTTATGCCAGATATCAATCACTTTATTATAACGCTCACCGCTAGTTAAAAGCCCTGAAGAATATTGTTCTTCAATTTCTTTAACTTCAGATTCAGCTTGTTTTAAGATTGCTGTTTTTTCTTCGGGTACAAGAATATCATTGACACCAATCGATATCCCCGAAAGAGTTGCGTACCTAAAACCAGTATACATCAGCTGATCGGCAAGAATAACTGTATCTTTAAGGCCGCAAAGACGATAGCATTCTTTGATAAGATGAGAGATTTCTTTCTTGACAAATACTTTATTCACCGCATCAAAAGACATTGAATCAGGTAAAACCTGCGATAATAGAACGCGCCCAACGGTTGTATCTACGATTCTTCCTTTATCTAATAAACGTGATAGACGCACTTTAATCGGCGCATGAAGATGTGCTACTTTAGATTGGAATGCGCGCTCAACTTCTTTTTCATCTGCAAAAATCGCACCAGCGCCTTCAGCCATAGGGTTAAGCCTTGTCATATAATACAATCCAAGAACAACGTCTTGTGAAGGGACGATGACTGGCTCACCGTTTGCTGGTGATAAAATGTTATTAGTAGACATCATCAAAATGCGAGCTTCTAATTGAGCTTCTACAGTCAAAGGCACATGCACAGCCATTTGATCGCCATCAAAATCTGCATTATAGGCAGCACAGACTAATGGATGCAGCTGAATAGCCTTACCTTCAATTAAAATAGGTTCAAACGCTTGAATACCTAAACGATGTAACGTTGGAGCACGGTTTAATAAGACAGGATGTTCACGAATCACTTCTTCAAGAATGTCCCAAACTTCAGGAACTTCGCGATCAACTAGCTTTTTAGCAGCTTTAATGGTTGATGCCTTTCCATGTAATTCAAGTTTTGCAAAAACAAAAGGTTTGAAGAGTTCGAGCGCCATTTTTTTAGGCAAGCCACATTGATGCAATCTTAGTGTAGGACCGACAACAATAACTGAACGCCCTGAATAATCAACACGTTTACCTAAGAGATTTTGACGAAAACGACCTTGTTTTCCCTTAATCATATCGGCTAATGATTTTAATGGGCGCTTGTTTGTTCCTGTAATAGCTCTACCACGACGACCATTGTCTAGGAGCGCATCAACAGCTTCTTGTAACATACGCTTTTCATTGCGAACAATGATGTCCGGAGCATTAAGCTCTAATAAGCGTTTGAGACGGTTATTTCTATTAATGACGCGGCGATACAAATCATTGAGATCTGAAGTGGCAAAGCGCCCCCCATCTAGAGGTACTAATGGACGCAGATCAGGAGGTAATATAGGTAAAACCGTTAAAATCATCCATTCTGGACGATTTCCTGATTCCAAAAACTGCTCAAGCAATTTGAATCTTTTAGCAAGTTTTTTTTGTCTTGTTTCGGAATTGACTGTTTTAAGCTCTTCTTTAATCTTCTGAATTTCATTTTTTAAATTAATTCCAGAAAGAAGATCAGAAATAGCCTCAGCACCCATTTTGGCCTTGAAATCATCACCGTAATTTTCTAAAGCCTCATGATATTCTTCTTCAGTTAAAGTCTGCCCCAGTCCTAATGGAGTAAGGCCTGGCTCAATCACCACATAGGCTTCAAAGTAAAGAACTCGTTCTATATCACGCAAGGTCATATCTAAGATAATACCAATCCGTGAAGGCAATGATTTTAAAAACCAAATGTGTGCAACTGGAGTTGCAAGGTCAATATGCCCCATACGTTCTCTTCGAACTTTAGCGAGGGTCACTTCAACACCACACTTTTCACAAATGACGCCACGATGTTTTAAACGCTTATATTTTCCACATAAGCATTCATAATCTTTAATTGGGCCAAATATTCTAGCACAAAACAAGCCATCTCTTTCAGGCTTAAAGGTACGATAATTAATCGTTTCAGGCTTTTTAACTTCTCCAAATGACCATGAATAAATCTGGTCAGGAGATGCCAGCGCAAGTTGCACAGCATTAAAATCCTGTGCTTTACCTTGTTGATAGATAGTTGAGAATAAATTTTTCACGGGCTACTCCGTCATACTAATACTGGTCATTAATTACGGTCTAATTGGATATTTAGAGCAAGTGAACGAATCTCTTTGAGCAACACATTGAATGATTCAGGAATCCCTGGATCCATATAATGTTGTCCGTCAACGATATTCTTATACATTCTGGTACGACCAGAAACATCATCTGATTTTACAGTCAACATTTCTTGCAACGTATATGATGCTCCATAAGCTTCTAATGCCCATACTTCCATTTCACCTAAACGCTGACCACCGAACTGGGCTTTACCACCGAGAGGTTGTTGTGTAACTAGAGAATATGAGCCTGTAGAACGAGCATGCATTTTATCATCAACTAAGTGATTCAATTTCAAAATATACATTTGCCCTACAGTTACTGGTCGCTCAAAATATTCCCCAGTTCGGCCATCAATGAGTCGTGCCTGTCCTGTTACAGGCAATTCTGCTTTTTCAAGCAATTTTCTAATATTAGACTCACTCACACCATCAAAAACAGGAGACGCCATAGGCACGCCTTTTTTCAACTGCTCTAATATCTCAACCCATTGTTGTTCAGACAATTGATCTAAAAGTTGTTCTTGATGTTGGTTTGCTATTGCATAAACAGACTTCACATAATTTTTAACTTCATCTGTGATGCCTTGTTCAGCAAGCATGCGACCAATTTTCAATCCAATGCCTTTTGCCGCCCAACCTAAATGTGTTTCAAGAACCTGCCCAATATTCATACGAGAAGGAACACCTAGTGGGTTTAAAACAACATCAACCGGAGTGCCATCTGGTAAATAAGGCATATCCTCAACTGGAACAATTGTGGAGATAACCCCTTTATTACCATGACGACCGGCCATTTTATCACCAGGTTGTACTTTACGCTTAACTGCCAAATAGACTTTAACAATTTTTAAAACACCTGGTGATAAATCATCTCCAGCATTTAATTTTTTCTTTAAGGTGGTTAATTGATCTTGAAAGTCTTCACTAATTTCTTTAATTCGCTTAGCGGTTAATTCAATCAGGGTTTGTGCAGCATCTGCTTCAACAACAAGATCTAGCAACTTATTTTCATTCAGTTTATCTAAATCAGCATCAGTTAACACATGGCCTTTTTTCATTTCATGGCCTTTAAGCACTGTAATGCCGACAAGCTGCTCTTTAAGTCTGTTAATCATATTTTCTTTCATAACAGCATGGGTAGAGCTTAAGTCACTTTGTAGTTTTGATAAATCTGCATCATCAATTGACTTTGCGCGCTCATCTTTTTTGAGGCCATCACGAGTAAAGATACGGACATCTATAACAGTGCCGCTAACACCAGTTGGAACACGCAGAGATGAATCTTTAACATCAGACGCTTTCTCGCCAAAAATAGCTCGAAGTAGCTTTTCTTCTGGAGTTAGCTGTGTTTCACCTTTGGGCGTAACTTTACCGACAAGAATATCTCCAGCGTCAACTTCGGCTCCAACGTAAACAATACCTGATGCATCAAGCTTTACGAGAGCTGATTCAGGAACACTAGGAATATCAGCTGTAATTTCTTCGGCACCTAATTTTGTATCGCGCGAAATACAAGTCAATTCTTCGATATGAATAGTGGTAAATCTATCGTCTGCAACAACACGCTCAGAGATCACTATAGAATCCTCAAAATTATAACCATTCCAAGGCATGAACGCGACTAGAAGATTTTGTCCTAACGCTAATTCACCAAGATCTGTAGAAGGTCCATCAGCAAGCACATCCCCTTTAAACACTCTATCACCAACTTTCACGATAGGAATTTGGTTGATACAGGTATTTTGGTTAGATCTCATGAATTTGGTTAAAGTATAGATATCTACACCAGTATCATCAAAACCAAGTAAATCAGAATCAACCTGGATCACTATTCTAAAACCATCGACTTCTTTAACATATCCTGAACGGCGTGCAACTAAAGTAGCTCCTGAGTCAATCGCTACTGAACGCTCCATGCCTGTACCAACCAAAGGTTTTTCAGCACGTAACACAGGAACAGCTTGGCGTTGCATGTTTGATCCCATTAATGCCCTATTAGCATCATCATGTTCAAGGAACGGAATTAATGCCGCAGCAACAGAAACAATTTGCTTCGGTGAAACATCCATCAACTGAACACGTTCTTTAGCCATAAAGGAAGATTCGTTCTTATAACGACAGGGAACAATCGCGTCAACAATAACACCTGTTGCATCGATCCTTGTATTTGCTTGAGCGATAACAAAATCGCCTTCCTCAATAGCTGACAGATAAACAACATCATTGGTAATTTTGCTATCAACAATTTTTCTATAGGGTGCTTCTAAGAATCCAAAGTCATTAGTACGCGCATAAACTGCTAACGAATTAATTAATCCAATATTTGGGCCTTCTGGCGTTTCAATAGGACAGACACGACCATAATGAGTTGAGTGAACATCGCGAACCTCGAAAGATGCTCTGTCACGATTCAGACCGCCTGGTCCTAATGCAGAAACACGGCGTTTATGAGTCACTTCAGATAATGGATTATTCTGATCCATAAATTGTGAGAGTTGTGATGAACCGAAAAACTCTTTGATAGCGGCGGAAATAGGTTTTGCATTCACTAAATCTTGAGGCATTAAATGATCAGTTTCTGCCAAAGAAAGTCGCTCTTTAACCGCTCTTTCGACACGAACAAGTCCAACACGGAATTGATTTTCAGTCATCTCGCCTACACTTCGAACGCGACGGTTGCCCAAATGATCAATATCGTCAACTTGTCCTTTACTATTACGAATATTAATGAGTTCTTTAACTACATCAACAATATCTTCATGCATTAGTACACCAGGGCCTAAATCAGAAGAGCGGCGCAATCTACGATTAAATTTCATACGCCCTACAGTTGATAAATCATAACGTTCAGGCTCAAAAAATAGCGAGTTAAACAGTCCCTCTGCGGCTTCTTTTGTTGGCGGCTCACCCGGGCGCATCATACGATAAATTTCGACTAAAGCATCAAGAGGAGTAACTGTATTATCTAATTTTAATGTTTGGGAGATGTAATCGCCTCTATCAACATCATTTGTAAATAAAACAGAAAAAGTAGAAATAGAATGACTGCTTAAAGCCTTAAGCTTTTCAAGAGTGATATCTTCATTTGCTTGAATTAAGATTTCTGAACTTATAGGATCGATAATATCTTCAGCAAATACCTTGCCACATAGATATTCAAGAGTAACTTCAAAACGAGATACATTTTGCTCTTGCAATTTTTTCACATGGCGAATGTTGATTCGGCGCCCAACAGGCACTAAAATCTCGCCGTCAAGACCATATAAAGGGAACTCTGCAGTCTCACCTTTTAATTTGATAGGGTCAATTGATAAATAATAACGACCATCTTCTTCGCTTATTGTATTAAATTCAAAAAATGTTTTTAATATTTCAGCGGTTTTATAATGAATGGCTTTTAACAAAATAGAGACAGGAAGTTTTCGTCTTCTGTCAATACGAACAAATAAACAGTCCTTGCTATCAAATTCAAAATCCAGCCAAGAACCACGATAAGGAATAATCCTTGCAGAATATAATAATTTACCAGAAGAATGGTTTTTACCACGATCATGGTCAAAAAAAACACCTGGTGAACGATGGAGCTGAGAAACGACTACGCGCTCAGTACCATTAATGAGAAAAGTTCCATGTTCCGTCATTAAGGGGATCTCACCCATATAAACTTCTTGCTCACGAATATCTTTGATAACGCGCTCATTATCCTTTGAGGCATCTTTATCAAATAAAACAAGTCTAACTAAGACTCGTAATGGTGCTGCATAGGTTAACCCTTTGAGCTGACATTCTCTTACTGAGAATGGGCATTCCCCCAATTTGTAATGCACATAATGCAATTCAGAGTGAGAAGAAAAGCTAATGATTGGAAAAACAGATTTAAAGGCAGCTTCAAGACCCATTTCTTGTCGTTGAGCAACTGGTGTATGAAGTTGCAAAAAATTTTCATTATACGATTTCGTTTGAATATCGAGAAGAGAGGGAACAGCCAAAAAATCTGGACGCTGGCTAAAATCGACTCGAGGCCGTTTTTTGACAGTGTTAGAGCTATTAAATTGTTGATGAGAGACAAGATCATTATGAACGACAGACATAGACACTATCACCCCAGTGGTCATAAGATAAAAAAAGGCCAAAAAAGGTGCCAGCTTAACGCTGGCAACAATTATTTGATTTCAACAGTAGCGCCTGCTTCTTCAAGTTGTTTCTTGAAGTTATCAGCATCAGCTTTTGAAACAGCTTCTTTAACTGTTGATGGAGCACCTTCAACAAGTTCTTTAGCTTCTTTCAAGCCAAGTCCAGTGATAGCACGGATAACTTTAATAACGTTAACCTTGTTTTCACCAAATGATTTTAAAAGAACATCAAATTCAGTTTTTTCTTCAACAGCGGCTGTAGCTGCTGCAACTGCTGCAACTGCCATTGGTGCTGCAGCGGTAACACCGAACTTTTCTTCCATCATTTTGATAAGCTCAACAACGTCCATAACGCTCATTGCGGAAATTGATTCTAAGATATCTTGTTTAGTTGCTGACATAGCAAACTCCTTACACAAATTTATTATTTTTTATCTTTTACAGCTGACAATGTTCTGACCAACTTAACCTGTGGCGCAGCAAGAGTTCTGACAAACTTCGTAATTGGCGCTTGTAAACATGCAAGAAATTTGGCTATAGCCTCATCTTTTGTTGGAAGTGTAGCAACAGCGTCAAGTTGTGATGCGTCGTAAACAATTTCACCAACAGTTACAATACTTACTTGTAATTTGTCATTCTCTTTTGCGAAATCACGGGCTAAGCGAGCTGCCATTCCTGGTGCATCTTTTGCGATAAAATAAACTAGTTGCCCAGTTAATTTATCAGAGGCAGTTGAAAACAGCGTTTCCTCAAATGCTTTTTTTGCAAGTGAGTTTTTGATGACTTTCACAAAAACTCCGGCTTCTCTTGCGCGTCTACGTAAATTAGTCATCTGACCTACGGTAAGATCACTATATCGCGCAGCAACTAAAGAAAGGCCTTGCTTAGCTTCGTGGTGAACATTGGCAACAATTTGCTTTTTTCGCTCAATTGTTAATGCCATAGTGTTCTCCTTTTGTTTATTTAAACGGCTCAAACGCATCACACAGGATACAGAAGAGTCCGCCTGCGTAGGAAATTAAGCGATTAAGCACCTACGGTCTAAGGTCAGGGATCTTCCCGTCCTTAAAATTCTGTTACATCAATTTGGATACCAGGACCCATGGTTGAAGACAGAACAATCTTTTTAACGAAATGGCCTTTTGATGTTGATGGCTTCAAACGTTTAATATCAGCGACAAGCGCTAAAATATTCTCACGCAAACTTTCATCACTAAAAGATTTCTTGCCAACTAAAGTATGAACAATACCTGCTTTATCATTTCTAAATGATACTTGACCTGCTTTAGCATTTTTTACAGCTTTGACAACATCGGCCGTCACTGTTCCTGTCTTAGGATTTGGCATTAATCCTCTAGGGCCTAATACACGAGCAAGTTTACCGATTTGGCCCATGGCATCTGGAGATGCGATCAAAACATCAAAATCAAAACGGCCAGCTTGAGCATCTTCAGTGATTTTATCTGCTAAATCTGCAAAACCAGCTAAATCAGCACCAGCATCCAAAGCTTTTTGAATATTATCGCCTTGAGTCATGACTGCAACACGGACTGAACGTCCTGTTCCATGAGGTAAAACCGAAGAACCGCGAACAACTTGATCTGATTTTTTAGGATCGATACCTAAACGAATCGCTATATCAATTGTTGGATTAAACTTTTCACTAGAATGCTCTCTGACTAGCACAAGAGCTTCGCTAATTTTATAGGATTTTAATTTATCAATTTGTTGATGCGCTTTACGGCGCTTAGAACAGTAAGCCATTAGATAACCCCTTCTACTTTAACACCCATACTACGCGCTGATCCTGCAATAGTACGTATTGCAGCTTCAATAGATGATGCTGTCAAATCAGGCTCTTTAGCACGAGCAATTTCGATTAATTGATCGCGAGTTAACGTTCCAATAAATTCCGTATTGGGACGTGGTGAGCCCTGCTTAATACCTAGAGTTTTCTTAATAAAATAAGTTGCTGGAGGCGTTTTCAAAATAAAAGTAAAGCTTCTATCTTGATAAATTGTAATCACGACTGGAAAAGGCATGCCTTTTTCATATTTTGCAGTTTCTGCATTAAATGCTTTACAAAACTCCATCAAATTTATACCGGTAGGACCTAATGCGGTACCAACCGGTGGAGCGGGTGTTGCTGAACCCGCAGGTAATTGCAATTTTTTTATATGCGTTATTTTTTTAGCCATTTAATATGCCTCGTTTATGGGTAAAGCGCTGGTTGAAACAGCTACCCGGTGATTAATTGAACTGAACGTTAAGTCTTTTCAACCTGAGAAAATTCTAATTCAACAGGTGTTGAGCGACCAAAAATAATGACTGCTACTTGAAGACGATTTTTTTCATAATCGATCGACTCTACAGCACCATTAAAATCTGTGAAAGGCCCTTCCTTGATACGTACAACTTCTCCCGCTTCAAATAAAACTTTTGGACGAGGTTTGTCTGTAACTTCTTGTAGTCTTGATAAAATAGCCTGAGCTTCTGCTTCCGTTAAAGCTGTCGGCTCACCCGATTTTCCACCAACAAATCCCACTATCTTAGGTAGTTTTTTCACAATATGCCAAATATTATCTGTCATACGCACTTGAGCAAGAATGTATCCTGGATAAAATCGGCGCTCAGATTTTCTACGCTGTCCTTTTTTCATCTCCACAACTTCTTCTGTTGGGACAAGAATTTGACCAAAACTATCTTGTAACTTGTTAGAGAGAATAGCTTTATTTAAAACTTCTACAGCAATTCTTTCAGAACCAGCGATAGCCTGAATTACATACCACTTCATGACGGGAAGTTCATCTATCATATCTTTACCCTTACAAAATTAGGAAACAATTCGCAGCACTAAAGCAATGACTTTAGTAATAGCGCCATCTATAAGCCACCAAAATGTAGCCGCAAAAACAACAAAGGCAGAGACCATCCATACCGAGCTCAAGGTTTCTTGATGACTTGGCCAGGCTATCTTTTTTATCTCTTTTTTTGACTCGTTTAAGTAGTCAAAAAACGACTTTCCTGTTTTCGTTTTGCTAAAAACAAACCCTAAAATAGCTGTCAACAAAATAAATGTGAAAAGTTTTACTCTGAATGATAACATGAAACTTGATTGAACAGCGCTCAAGATAGTAGTAGATGCACTCATTATGAACCTAATTTATAAATGAACCCAGAAGACGGACAGGGTAACCTATTGAAACCTTAATGATACTTGAAACAGTTGCAATATACAATACAACGACTAAAATACCAAGTTTTAAAATTAATATTTTTTAAATTTATTGCAAGGTTATAAAGC